>NZ_PDYO01000011.1:0-73157 GCF_002743065.1 Sporosarcina sp. P16b
ATTAAAAGCGGAGCGTTAAGAGCATGTATTTGCACTTAGCGACGAGGAGGCTCAAGCGCGCCTTTTGTAGCGTAGGGGAACGGACAGTATTTTAAGTTATGTCCCAGCCTCTTTTCGTGGATTTGATTACTCCCCGTCGCGATACGTAACGGCTGTACCGGTTGCGATACACATCATCATGCCTTCACGTACCATTTCGAAATCTAAGTCTATACCAATGACAGCGTTCGCTCCCATAGCACTCGCTTTCTGAGACATTTCATCCATTGCTGTTTGACGTGCTTCCGTTAGTTTGCTTTCATAGGCAGCACTGCGTCCACCTACAATATCGGTGACAGATGCAAAAATATCCCTGACGATATTTGCCCCCATAATGGTTTCCCCTGATACAATCCCGTGATACGTTTCAATTGTCCGACCTTGCAGCATATTAGTTGTCGTGTGTAACATTTGATCTCCCCCTTTTTTTATATACGTTACAATAGAAAGAATGGTTTCAATATATGCGTAGAATATGTAAAGTACGTTACGTTAAGTTGCTGTGTCAAATGGTGTAATTTCCCGGGGAATACTGTATGAAAAAATAGTTCTATTCTACGAATCGCCAAAAAAATGTTCAAAGTGTGCTATCCATAAGGTAGTATAAGTATATTGATAGTAAGAAAGGAGATGATTATATGACGGAGCAAATGTACCAACTCGTTTCTATTGTCGTCTATATGATAGCCATGCTGCTAATCGGTTGGTATGCATTCAAACGCACATCGAATCTAACGGATTATATGTTAGGTGGACGGTCGCTCGGACCAGCAGTCACCGCATTAAGTGCGGGAGCTTCTGATATGTCGGGTTGGCTATTGATGGGGTTGCCGGGTGCTATTTATCTAAGTGGACTGGGTGAAGCCTGGATTGCAATTGGTTTGACATTGGGTGCCTATTTAAACTGGTTATATGTCGCACCACGTTTACGTGCATATACGCAAGTTTCAAATAACTCCATCACGATCCCGAGTTTCTTGGATAACAGGTTAAAAGATACATCCCGCTTATTGAGAGTGGCTTCAGGCATTATTATTTTAGTGTTTTTCACGTTCTATGTATCTTCAGGTATGGTAGCCGGCGGGAAGTTCTTCCAAAGTTCATTTGGACTTGAGTATCATACGGGTCTGATTATTGTATCGGTGGTAGTTCTGGCTTATACATTGTTTGGTGGATTCTTGGCAGTTAGTTATACGGATTTTGTACAAGGCTTGATTATGTTTTTGGCACTGATTTTAGTTCCGTTGTTCGGGATTTTTATCACAGGTGGTTTCTCTGAAACGGCAGCGAGTATACGTGAAGTGGATCCGGCACTGCTGAACCTTGTGTCAGGTGTTAGTGTTGTCACCATAATCTCCTCGCTTGCATGGGGACTTGGTTATTTTGGACAGCCGCATATCATCGTCCGTTTCATGGCGATCAAGTCAGTGAAAGAGACGAAGAGTGCTAGACGGATTGGTATTGGTTGGATGATGCTAAGTTTGTTTGGTGCCATTGCTACTGCATTAATTGGTATCGCGTATTTTCAACAAAACGGCGCGGACTTGGCGGATCCAGAAACGGTCTTTATCGTTCTTGGACAAATTATTTTTCATCCGTTGATTGCAGGCATCATGTTAGCGGCGGTATTGGCGGCTATTATGAGTACGATATCTTCACAATTGATCGTGACATCGTCTGCTTTAATTGAAGACTTGTATAAAGCGGTTTTCAAAACAAATGCTACAGATAGTCACTACGTATTTTTAGGGCGTTTAGCTGTTCTCGTCGTGACGATCATCGCAATGGTACTCGCTTGGCCGAATAAAGAATCTGTATTGAAATTGGTTTCATTCGCTTGGGCAGGTTTCGGCGGGGCGTTTGGTCCTATTATTCTCTTGTCATTATACTGGAGAAAGCTAACAGCTAAAGGGGCATTGTTCGGTATGATTATTGGTGCTGTAACGGTAGGTGTTTGGGGAAGTATCGATTTCCTGCACGACACATTGTATGAAATTGTTCCTGGATTTGTGCTTTGCCTTATTGTTGCGGTATTGGTCAGCAAGGCAACGTATAAACAAGACCCTGTTATTGAAAGAGAATACGATGACACATTGGAATTACTTGAAAAAGAGATGTGAAAAAGGAGCTATCCATTGCGCAATATGCAATGGATAGCTCTCTTTTCCCTGTCTATATCATTTATAACGCGTCCGTCACTTCGTCGCCATCGGGCAGATACTCGTATAATCCAATTTTCTTCAAGCCTTTTTTAATCTTCGTCGTATAGCCGAGTTTTTCACTTGATAGGAAATTGGCCTTCGAAATAATTAGTTGCTTAAGTGTAGGTAAGTAAATTGGATCGATTTGTTGCCAAAGTTGATAGGAGTCTATCAAGTCTTCCAGCGTTAAATGTTTATAATCATCGCCCTCAAAAGTGGATTCCGGAGAAATCTTGTACCAAATATCTCCATTGTCGCGAATCCATTTGTCTTTTTGATAGACAATGGCTCGCTGGATATTGCGCGCGGTGTGAAGATATTGCCAATCCCCGAACGCCTGGTAAGACATGAGTAAAATATTCATACCACCGAGTGCATGATTCATGGATGTATGGGTAGTGACTTTCTGTTTGATTGGAAAGTAGTCAGCAATGTAATAAGCATCACTAGCTACTCGAATAATATTGCCTTTTCGTTGCTGGGATACGAGAAGGTCAGCATAATCGCGCAGTGGTTCATTTGCAGAAGGAATTCCAAACTCATCGCCGCTATTATAATAGAATAAAGCAATTTGTTCATTGAAACGCGTATCAATAAAGGGTGCGTGAATGTCATATAAGTTTTTAAGATACGTACTGGTTACTTCTGTTTCCCAGTAGTCTTTGTCCTCTTTAAAGTTTTTCAAGTTGACGAAAGCGTTATAGACTAAATTCTCAAAATAACGTCCTTTATTTTCGTGATAAAGCGTCAATGCGCGATCTTCTTTTAACATCAATAAATTACGACCATAGTTTTGACCTGTAACGGGCATCGGTTCTGTTGAGTCAGCCAATTTATTATATGAACCTTCAGCTGTGTACCACTTATTGCGCTTCTTGTGGTTCTGACTTGTTTCTCTCATCCACTTGAATAGATCATCTTTTGAATTAAACAATTGCTCATCAGAATCTACATACCAGTGATCCACTATCTCCCCTGTATTAGCTTGTAGTGTATAGGATGATAAAAGCGTTTTACCGGCTAACGCATAGGAGAAATTCTCTCGCTCTCCAAGAAGTTCACGCGAAACACTTTCTTCATCATTATCATAGCGAAGTGATAATTGTTTGGATTGATAGGCCTGTCCAATCATTCGTTCTTCCACAGTACCGTCCGTCTTGATGAAGCGCAGCAAGCCTGTTGGATAAGTTGTCATATCCGCATCCGCCAAATCTAGATTCTCACGCATGAGTGGATAGCGATCATAGCGGAATAGATCAAACCGTTCGATATCGTGTTCTTTTTGAAGTACTTCCACCTTTATAGATTTGTCAGTTGGATTCGTTAGTTCCGAGAATACAAATACATCTTTGTTAGGCAATTCACGAACTGTCAATTTGATTTCAGCGCCTTCTTTTCCGACAGCATATGTATACGCACTATCGCGTGAAAACCCATAATTAGTTTGTGTAAAGTCTTTGTATGCAAATGTTTCCTCAGAGCGCAAATAAAGAGGGTGAGTATTGAATGGTACACTTCCTAAATAAGTCTCGGGGACGCTTTTACTATAGTGACCGGACTCTTCTGGAGTGGAAAGAGTAAACTGCTTCGGTTGTTTAATACGATTAGTTTCCACTAGTATCCGATGCAATGCTTTTGAAAAATATGCTCTTGATACGATCGAGTCACCGTATTGAAGAAACTCCTCCGCTTGAGGAAACGTGTAAACGGGAATATTTCTTAATGTAACTCTATCCGAACTAGAAGGCCAACTAGTGGCTAATATTTTACCGAAGTCCTTTTCCATATCAAAAGCCGTAATGAATGAGTTCCAGAGTTCTGTTTTCGTCAATGGTTCATCAAAGCCGAAAAAACCTCGTCTGCTTGGTTGAATCCATCCATTTTCGACCGCAGTCAAAGCAAAACGTCCTTTATCCGATCCCCAGGCAATATCTGAAAAACCATAGGATTTATCAATAAATTTTGATCCAAAGATTTTAGATAAAGAAACAGCGGCCTGTCCCTTTGTTAGCGGTGTTTCAGGATGGAACTGCATATCAAAATTGCCTGTAATGATTTTCATTTCATCCAGCTGCATGATTTCATTTTTTGCCCAGTGATGATCCGGGACATCTATATATTTTACATCTGTCGTTTGTGCGCTGACAGACTGTATGGAACCAATGAAAAGTAATGCTAGTAAAAGTGTTACAGTATTCCATTTTCTCACTTTCATGACCTCCAACTAAATGTTGCTTCAATACTCTAGTATACCCCAAAATAATTCATAACGACAACGGAGGAAGCAAAAGGGGACATATGATACAATCGGAATAGAATGACAGCTATGAAATCGATAAAAGTGGAGGTTTCTATATGAATAAAGAAGAGTTTTTGGAACGTTATGCTATTGATCGGAAGGGTACGAACTCGCTGAAGTGGGACAAGCTTGAGGAACGTTTTGGAGATGCAGATTTACTTGCGGCCTGGGTAGCGGATATGGAGTTTAAGGCTCCAGAGCAAGTGATAGAAGCGTTGAAGGAAAAAGTGGACTTTGGGGTGTTCGGCTATACATATGCACCTGATTCCTATTTAGAAGCATTCATTAATTGGGAACGTGAGCATCATGGATATGAAGTGAAAGAGGAATGGATGCGTTTTTCAACAGGTGTCGTGACGGCGCTATACTGGTTTGTTAATGCCTTTACAAAACCTACGGATGCAGTGATTATCCTGTCTCCGGTCTATTATCCTTTCGCCAACGCAGTGAAAGATACTGGCCGCACACTGATAAGCAGTGAGCTCATTAATACGGCGGGTATTTACACGATTGATTTTGAAGACTTTGAGAAGCAAATAGTTGAGAATAACGTAAAATTATTCATTCATTGTACACCCCATAATCCCGTTGGTCGTGTGTGGACAGCAGAGGAAGCGGAGAAGCTTCTGTCGATCTGTGAAAAGCATGACGTTTTAGTAGTGTCGGACGAGATCCATCATGATATGACGTTTGGTGATCACACACATATACCCTCCGCAATCGTTGCTGAAAGGAAGTACTCTGAGCGTGTCATTACCGTAACTTCTGCTTCCAAAACATTCAACTTGGCGGGCTTGTTGACATCACAGATCATAATTGAAAATGAAGCGTTGCTAGAGCAGTTCGATACGTTTGTGAAATCTGTTAGTCAAACAGAAGTAAATATGCTAGGGATGACGGCTGCAGAGGCGGCTTATAATCATGGTACAGACTGGCTTGAAGGATTGCGAGAGGTCGTTAAATCGAATGAACGCTATGCGGTCGAACAGTTCGCAGAGCATGCGCCCAAGTTAATCGTAACGCCGTTGGAAGGGACGTACTTATTGTGGATCGACTTGCGTGCACATATCCAACCAGACGGTGTAAAAGAATTTGTTCAAGATACATGTAAACTGGCAATCGACTACGGAGAGTGGTTTGGGGAAAACTCGAAAGGCTTCATTCGTTTAAATCTCGGAACGAAACCGCACTATATTAAGCAGGCAGTGGATAGCATCATTGAGCATTTGCCACAATCTTAAGATATATAAAAAGATCGCCGCATTGTCGTAATAGGACGTTGCGGCGATCTTTTTCGTTATGATAGGGTCTGATTGTCATGTGCTGGTAGAAAACTTAGCAAATGCTTCAGTTCATTTTCCAAGAAAGGCTTCGCCTGCAACATATTCCTGAATGCTGCGTAACGATCAATTTGCTCGGGAGTTGGCTTTTTATCATTTCGATAGGCACGTATCAAGATGTTCTTCGGTGTATGCTCCATATCGATGAACTCCACAAGTTGTGATTCATAGCCAACTAATGACAGCAGCTCAGCGCGGATGGAATCAGTTGCAAGTGCAGCAAAACGTTCTTTCACTAATCCATGTTGCAACATGATGTCGAGTGCAGGGGATTGAACTTGTGAAAACAGCTCATGCTGACAACAAGGAACAGAAAGGATGACTGAAGCTCCCCAGTTGACTGCTTTAGCCAATGCCATATCTGTTGCCACGTCACATGCGTGAAGTGTGACGACCATATCGACTGCAGTATCTCCATCATATTCATTAATATCGCCTACTAGAAACTCTAGCTGATCGTATTGCAAATCCTGTGCAATTTCCTGGCATTCTTCAATGACTTCTTTCTTTAGATCTAATCCCGTTACTCGAATATCGAGGCCTTTTTCGATTCGCAAGTAATGATACAGTGCGAACGTCAAATAAGATTTACCTGATCCGAAATCCAGTATACGAATCGGACGGTCGTTCGGCAAGTGTGAAAGGGTATCATCAATCAGTTCAAGAAAGCGATTAATCTGACGAAACTTATCATGTTTTTGGTTTTTGACCTTACCTTCCGGTGTTTGAACGCCGAGACGAATGAGAAATGGGTAAGGTGTACCTTCATGCAAAGCGTAATTCTTCGTCCGATTATGCGCATAGTCGACTGTCTTTTCCGTATCGAGAAAAATTCGTTTGATCGACATTTTCATCTTCTTGGATAGTTGAATCTGCATCGTTTCATCTGATAAATCAACATGGAATTGCTTAAAGTTTTCCAAAGCGTCATGCAATGGTTGCGCCACGTCTTCAAGTGCCACATTAACATGTTTGAGAATACGTTCATGCTGATATTCAAATTGAATATAAAATTGACCTTTTAGTTCAAGTGGCTTTAATTTAATTCGTTTCACATCATTGGATTTCATTCGTGGTCCGCTAATTGTGGCACGGATGAATGTTCCATCTGTCATGCGTCGCTGGAGTAGTTCCAGCACGTCATCTACTGACATCGTTTGACACTCCTGTCTTTCTTCAGTTCAATAGGAATCCTTGTTTTTGTAAGAAAGCCTCGAGATCCGTTCTTCTTGGCGTCTCAAGGAAATCCGCCATTTCTTTCGTCCACATCGCATCACGCTGATTGGTATCACGACTCGCATAGTATTCTTTCATTATTTCGTCATATGCTGGCAATAGATCCTTATACTGATCTTCGTTATACGTGTTTTCATGCAAGACGGCTTCTACAGGTAAACGTGGCTTGACCTCATTGGATTCATTTGGAACTCCGATGGACAATCCAAATAGAGGCACAACGCCTTTTGGCAATTCCAGTACTTCTGAGATTTCTTCCATTGCATTTCGTACACCGCCGATATAGCAAATACCGTAGCCTTTTGATTCGGCAGCAATGACGACATTTTGTGAGAATAGACCAACGTCGATTGCACCAACTAGCACATTCTCCGCTACTGTATAGTCAATTTCTTGACTATGTAAACGGGCGGCGTGAGATAATCGGTTATAGTCCATACAAAATACTAATACTGCGCCGGCTGTATAGAATTGACGGCGATTCTTGGATAGTTCGGCCAACTGACCACGTTTTTCCGTGTCCGTTACATACATTACGGTACATGCTTGCACAAAGTGAGAACTGGCTGCGTGTTGACCCGCTTTAATTAGTTCAATCACTGTCTCTCTTGAAATCGGTTCATCCTTATAACGTCGAACCGATGAGTGAGATTTTAATAAATCGATTACCATACAATCCCTCCGCATTCGTTTTCATCAGGACATATATCTCCCTGAAACTCTTCTTTTATCCTACACTATTCTGACCTTTCGGGAAACACTGAAGCTTATTTTGACTGTAGCTGATCTCATACTAAGAAAGGTAGAGAACACGATTGATAGGACAGGTTTGATATGATAGAAGAAAATCATCTATTTAGGAGGGCATGCTTACTATGAAACTCGACCACCTTGTCTATTTCACTCAGGATGATCCACACAGCATAGTCATGGAACAACGTGCAAAAGGTAATCGGGCAGCAGTTCTAGGACAGCATGAAAGCTTTGGAACAGCGAATGCGTTATTGTATGCTGACAATGTATATATCGAATGGCTAACTGTAGAAGACGAAGACAAAGACAAAGCCAGAATCGCGGCAACGGATCTGCCGCTTATTGCACAATACTTTCATGGTCAGCAAACTGGAGACGGTTGGCAATGATTCATTTCACCACGAACGGTTAGCAAACAGAACGTAGGGTAAACTATATATAAAGATGTCAGGGGGATGCTAGCATGGATGTGTTAATTGAAAAGGCCATAATAGTTGGCGTGCACGAACAGAAGGATTTGCACTTTGAATATGCGATGGAAGAATTAAAGAACTTGGCGGAAGCAATCGATGTGGAAGTCCTAGGTGAAGTGACACAGAATTTAGAACGGAAAAATCCATCTACTTATATTGGAAAAGGCAAGATTGATGAAATCCGTAGTGTATATGAGGAATCTGAAGCGAATTTACTCATCTTCAATGATGAATTATCGCCTTCCCAATTGCGAAATCTGGAGAGAGATCTAGAATGTAAAATCATTGATCGTACTATGCTTATATTGGATATTTTTGCGAGACGGGCACGCAATCGAGAGGCGCAGATGCAAGTTGAATTGGCGCAACTGCAATATACATTGCCGAGACTTGTTGGACTTCGGGCTTCACTCAGTAGGCAAGGTGGCGGAACAGGAGGCGGCTTACAGAATAAAGGAGCCGGTGAAACGAAGCTTGAGCTCGACCGTCGGAAAATCGAAGATCAGATTGCGAAACTTCGCCGAGAACTCGAGCATGTGAGTGATCAACGTGAAACACAGCGAAAACAGCGTGTCAGAAGCGGCATACCTGTTGTATCGATCGTGGGTTATACAAACGCTGGGAAATCCACGTTGATGAATCGATTGTTGCAATATACGGATGTAGATGAATCCAAAGAAGTTAGTGAAAAAGATATGTTGTTCGCAACGCTTGAAACCGCTGTAAGAAAAATCAAACTGCAAGATAAAAAAGAATTTATTTTAACGGATACCGTAGGGTTCGTTTCCAAACTCCCTCACCATCTTGTCCAAGCATTCCGTTCGACACTAGAAGAAGCTAAGAATGCTGACTTACTGTTGCATGTTGTGGATGTTTCCGACGAAGAACATGGCCATATGATGGATGTTACCAACGAAACACTAGGAGATATTGGCGTAAAAAGTATCCCTACTATCAACATATATAATAAATCGGACTTGACCGAAATCTCCTATCCGCGTGTAAAGGATCAGAGTATTTGGATGTCAGCTGGCGAAAATAAAGGTATCCCTGAATTGCTAACTTTAATCCAACAAAACTTATTTCGACAATATGTCACGTGTAAATTAATGATTCCATACGACCGTGGGGAAATCGTTGCCCATCTCAATGAAAATGCTTCGATTAAAGATACGGCATACGAAGAAGAAGGAACATTGATGACTGTGGAAATGCCCGAAAGTGAATGTGAACGTCTTCAAGAATTCATTTTAAAGTGAACGTAAAAAAAGGCTGCATGCGCAATGCATGCAGCCAAATCCTTTTATCTTTATAAGAAGAGAAAGGGGGTGGGATGCTTCTAGTATGCCCGAATTACAAAATTCTAAAACTTTTAATAAAAATAAGAAAAAAGGCTTAATATACTTTTCTTTATGCACAGTAATTATATAAAGACCTTCTTCACAAAGGACTTTGACATGGATATGATTATGACCATGGACGAGCAAGGTAAGAAAGTTACAGTCACATAGAGAATTAAGGGTATTGTGACAAAGATTAATGAAATTGATGAAATTAAAGTACCGAAAGAAATAATGGATAGCGCTCAAGAAATGGATCAAGGGATAAATCAGCAGTAAATGAATTCACCGTTTTCCGTATCATATGGAAAATGGTTTTTTCGTATGATTCCATATAGTTAAATAACGTTACTTAAGTCTTGTAATGGTTAATTTCCAAAAAGTATTGATAACGATTTTCATTTAGATATTGACATCATATGTTAAACGGAGTAATGTTGTTCTTGAGCGAATGATAATCATTTTCATTTAAGTGAGAAATGCTCAAATATTCGATATCGGAGTTCTTCATGAAGAAACGTTACTTAATTACAGCAGTTATACTTTTATCACTTCTCTCGCTGTTTGTCGGTGCAAGCCGAATCACACCAGCGGACCTATTGGATTGGCGTTCTGAAGCAACAGAAATATTCTTGATTAGTCGAGTTCCTCGATTAGTCGCGATAGTACTTGCAGGCGCAGGTATGAGTATTGCAGGTTTGATTATGCAACAACTAAGCCGCAATAAGTTTGTATCTCCAACCACGGCGGGAACGTTGGATGCGACTAAACTGGGAATCTTAGTGTCTATGTTGATATTTACCAACGCAACACTATTAGAGAAAATGGCGGTATCGTTCACATTCGCCTTACTAGGCACTTTCTTGTTTATGCAAATTCTTGACCGTATTAAGTTTAAAGATGCGATCTTCATTCCCCTTGTTGGATTGATGTTTGGAAATATCCTTTCTTCCATCGCCACATTTTTTGCATTTAAAGCAAACGTGATTCAGAATATGTCTGCTTGGCTTCAAGGAGATTTTTCCATGATCATGAAAGGCCGTTATGAGCTTTTGTATATTAGTATACCTGTGTTGATCATTACATATTTATATGCGAATCGATTTACGGTGGCGGGTATGGGAGAAGACTTTTCCAAGAACTTAGGACTCGCTTACAAGAGTATCGTCAATATCGGGTTGATCTTAGTCGCATTAATTACGACAACCGTTGTATTGACGGTAGGATTAATTCCTTTCCTAGGGTTAATCATTCCGAACATCGTCTCGATTTTTAAAGGAGACCATCTACAAAAGACGTTGCCGCATACTGCATTGCTAGGCGCGATCTTCCTCCTTATCTGTGACATTCTAGGCAGGGTTATTATCTTCCCTTATGAAATCTCGATCAGTTTAATGGTCGGTGTCATAGGAAGCGCAATCTTCCTGTTCTTGTTGTTTAGGGGGAAAGCCTATGCGTAATTCAACGAAGCTACTGATTTTATTAACATTCTCATTAGTATGTTGCGGTTTATATCTATTCCAAGACTTGAACGGCAGCTATGACTATGCACTTCCCAGAAGAGCGGTCAAAGTGGTGGCGATGATCTTAACAGGTGTGGCAGTGGCATACTCTACAGTTATTTTCCAGACGATCACGCATAACCGTATCTTAACGCCAAGTATCATGGGGTTGGATTCGCTTTATATCCTGCTGCAAACCGTTTTAATTTTCTTTTTCGGATCGACTTCATTTGTACTGATCAACCAGCAATTTAACTTCATGCTGTCTGTTGGTGCGATGATAGTGTTCGCCTTGCTGCTCTATCACTTCTTATTCGGTAAAGGGAACCGGCCGATCTATTTCTTATTATTAGTCGGTATCATCGTCGGTACATTCTTTGGAAGTATTTCGACATTCCTGCAAGTAATGATTGATCCGAATGAATTCTTGCGTGTGCAAGATAAGATGTTTGCGAGTTTCAACAATATCAATGGAGATCTCGTTTGGTGGGCATTGGCGATATTAGTCATCACACTTCTGATTGGTTGGCGCTATATCAATGAACTCGATGTTTTATCATTAGGACGGGATACAGCAATTAATCTAGGTGTGCCCTACCAGTCGGTCGTCAAAATCATGTTGATTTTATCGGCAGTACTAATTGCGGTGTCCACGGCACTTGTAGGCCCGATTACATTCTTCGGGTTGATCGTAGCCAATTTGTCTTACCAATTCTTCAACACGTTCAAGCACTCGGTGTTAATTGCCGGCGCGGCGTTGATGAGTGTCATTGCATTGGTTGGTGGACAATGGATTGTTGAACGTTTATTTTCTTTCTCGACCACACTCAGTGTGATCATTAACTTTGTCGGTGGCATTTACTTTATCTACTTATTATTAAAGGAGAGTCGATCTTCATGATCCAAGTTCGTGAGCTAACGAAGTTTTACGGAAAAAAAGCAGTCGTCGAAAAGGTCAGTGTAAATATTCACCGTGGAAAAATCACATCATTCATTGGACCGAACGGGGCTGGTAAATCTACTCTTCTATCGATGGTAAGTCGATTAATGGATGCTGACACGGGCGAAGTATTGCTCGACAAAGGTAAAGTGAAAGACATGAAATCCAATGACTTCGCTAAACGCGTCGCGATTTTAAAGCAATCCAACTTCATGAATGTCAAACTTACCATTCGCGAACTTGTTTCGTTCGGTCGTTTCCCGCACTGTAAGGGCCGTCTTCAGGAAGAAGATGAGCGGATGGTGGATCAGGCGTTGGAATATATGGGCCTGACAAACATGCAAGAAGCCTATTTGGATGAATTATCCGGCGGTCAGCGTCAACGAGCTTTCATTGCCATGACGATTGCACAAGACACCGATTATATTTTACTCGATGAACCACTGAATAACTTGGACATGAAACACTCTGTGCAAATTATGAAAATCTTGCGTCAGCTTGTTGATGAACTTGGCAAAACGGTGGTCATCGTCTTGCATGACATCAATTTTGCCTCTGTCTATTCAGACCGCATCGTGGCGTTGAAGAACGGAAAAGTCGTCAAGGACGGAGTAACAAACGATATTATCACCTCCGAATCATTACGCGAAATTTATGATATGGAAATTCCGATTCAACAAATGAAGGATTGCCGTATTTGTGTGTATTTTAACTCTTAAAATAAACTATAAAAAGTGAGGAATTATACTGAAATGAAGAAACTTACTCTATCATTATTCGCAGTGATCTTAATGCTTGCACTGGCTGCTTGTGGCGGTGCAAAAGACGAAGAAAAACCTGCAGACAATGCAACACCTGAAGACAAGCCAGCTGAAGAAAGCACAGAAATAACAGTTACACATGAACTTGGTGAAACAACACTTGAAAAGAACCCTGAAAAGGTAGTAGTTTTTGACTTTGGAACATTGGATACATTGGATGAGCTAGGAATTGAAGTGGCAGGTCTTCCACAATCAAACGTACCGGGTTACCTTTCTAAATACGAAGATAAAAAGTATGAGAATCTTGGTAGTTTGAAAGAGCCTGACTTTGAAGCAATCAATGCAATGAAGCCAGATGTGATCTTCATCTCTGCACGTCAAACAGACTTGTATGATCAGTTATCTGAAATCGCTCCAACAATCTACATGGGTGTTGATACATCTAACTACATGGAATCTTTCAAAGAGAACATGGATAAAATCGCTACAATCTTCGACAAAGAAGAGGAAATGAACACTGAATTAGCAGACGTAGATGCTAGCATCGAAGGAATCAAAACTAAAACTGAAGGCATCGACAGCACTGCATTGATCATCCTGGCAACTGAAGGGAAAGTAAGTGCATACGGCCCAAGCTCGCGTTTCGGACTAGTTCATGACGTATTTGGTTTTAAACCTGCTGATGAAAAAATTGAAGTTTCTACACACGGACAAAATATTACATTTGAATACATCTTAGAAACGAACCCAGATATTCTCTTCGTGATCGACCGTGACGCAGCCATCGGTAACGGCGCAACAGCGAAAGATTCTGTTGAAAACGATCTTGTGAAGAAAACAAACGCATTCAAGAACGACAAAATGGTTTATTTGAACGGTGAATACTGGTACCTATCTGGTGGCGGACTTCAATCGATCAAAGAAATGATCAAAGAAGTAGAAGCTGGCCTATAAGAACGAATGAAATCCCGGGGGACTCTGTCTTCTGGGATTTTTGTATTCACATAATTATTCTTTAGCTTTAATTTATGGATTGCGCTCAATAAACTTTGTGGAGCGCTCTATCCCGTTCGCTCACCGCTCAAAGCGGTGGCCGTCGCGCTCTATCCCGTTCGCTCACCGCTCAAAGTGGTAGTCGTCGCGCTCTATCCCGTTCGCTCACCGCTCAAAGCCGTGGCCTTCCCGCTCAATCCCGTTCGCACTCCGCTCAAAACCACAGCCGTCCCGCTCAATAACTACACCAACAAACAACATCCCAAAATATCCACTAAACAAAACTAGTCAAATACCATTAAAAAGTGCTATAATGACACCTGTAAAGACATATAAAGATTGCACAATAGAAAGGTAGAAGCCCCGTGAAAAAGAAAGAAATCTCACGAAATAAATTACTAGGAATCGCAGGTACTGGCTGGATGTTCGATGCAATGGATGTTGGAATTCTGTCATTCGTCATTGCTGCATTAGCTGTAGATTGGAATCTGACTTCATCTGAGATGGGCTGGATCGGTAGCATTAACTCCATCGGTATGGCGATAGGTGCATTCGGATTCGGTTTATTGGCGGACCGAATTGGACGTAAGCAAGTATTTATGATGACATTGGTTTTATTTTCAGTTGCCAGCGGCTTATCCGCTTTGACGACGACGTTATGGGCGTTTTTAGCCTTACGCTTCTTAGTAGGAGCAGGGTTGGGTGGGGAGTTGCCTGTTGCCTCTACATTGGTTGCGGAAAGCGTATCCGCAAAAGAGCGGGGACGTGTAGTGGTGTTACTTGAAAGCTTCTGGGCGGCGGGCTGGCTCTTAGCGGCTTTAATAGCGTATTTCATTATCCCGGAATTCGGTTGGAGAGTAGCACTGATCATCACGGCACTACCGGCATTTTATGCGATTTACTTACGACGTAATTTACCCGACTCCAAGAAGTTTGTAGAGCAAGAAAAAATATCACAAACGACAGGACAGAAACTAAAGCAATTACTGGCGCCAGCATTTAGAAAACGGACCGTTATGCTGTGGATCGTATGGTTTGCGGTGGTCTTCTCGTATTACGGCATGTTCCTTTGGCTACCAAGCGTCATGGTGATCAAAGGCTTCAGTTTAATCAAAAGCTTTGGCTATGTATTATTGATGACCATAGCACAGTTACCAGGTTATTTCAGTGCCGCTTGGCTAATTGAACGCATGGGACGAAAATTCGTCCTCGCAACCTATTTATTCGGAACGGCACTCAGTGCTCTAGCTTTCGGTAATGCGGAGACATTGACTACATTGATGGTCGCAGGTGCGTTTCTATCCTTCTTTAACTTGGGTGCTTGGGGAGCGCTCTATGCGTATTCGCCGGAACAATATCCTACCGCTATTCGAGCGACAGGCTCTGGAGTGTCAGCAGCGGTCGGGCGTGTGGGAGGGATTTTCGGACCGCTCCTCGTTGGTTCACTGTTAACAGCTGGATACGGTTTCGGAGTCATTTTTGGTATTTTCTGTGCAGCCATCATGGTAGGTGTACTAGCTGTCATTTTCCTTGGAACAGAAACGAAACAAACTGAGTTAACATAGTGTAAAATAAGTCGTTTCCATTTTATATAAATGGGAGCGGCTTTTTCGATGGCTAACATTTTTTATTCGGTAGTAAAACCTTTATAATTACAGAAAGGAGTGAATGCAATGTTTCGTGTACCAGATGAAATTGCGCGTATAGCTTTAGAACGTAGCGAGGGATTTCCAGTGGAAGGATTTGTCCACGGAGAAGGGCCGCAATCACCAACACTTTTGCTGATTGGTGAAGCACCGGGGGAACACGAAGCGATCCATGGTGTTCCGTTCATCGGTCGCGCAGGTGATGAATTAATGAAATCTCTTGCATCGATTGGGCTAACACGTGAAGATGTCTATATGACGAGTTCGTTCCGCAGTAGACCGTACAAATGGGGAACGAGGAAAGAACGGGATGGTAGTTTGACGGAACGAAAGTATAATCGTCCACCGACACAAAAAGAGCAATTGGCTCATGCACAGGTCCTTGATTTTGAAGTAGCCAACCTTAAACCGAAGCTTATCGTGACACTCGGCAATATTGGTCTGCAGCGATTGCTAGGTAAACATGCGAAGGTCACGGCTCTTCATGGACAAGTACTAACGCAACCTGTGCAATATTTAGCGAAATTGGAAGATAAACAATATAGTCTAACAGATGAATCGTACACTATCATACCGACATTCCATCCAGCATCCGTCTTTTATCGCCCATCCCATAGACCTGATCTGGAAGCCGATTGGCACCGGATTGGTGAATATCTCCAAGGGGAAATGCGGTATCCGTTTGAATAAGGTAGAAATGAGGAAGCATTATGAATGCTCAAGTAAAACCTAAAGGATCCGTTAAAAACTTTATGAGTTTAGTCAAGACATTGCGTTGGCCGGTAGCCGTAACCATCATTGCCCTGGTGCTATCTTTTGTTGAAACGGTTGCCGGTCTTGCTGTACCATTAATCACTAAAGATTTGGTGGACTCATTCACAAGTGAACTATTGAACTGGAAGACGGGCATATTCCTGCTCGTTTTATTTGTGGTACAAGCAATTGCCGGTGGCTTTTCCTATTATATGCTTGCTTTTATTGGCGAGACGGTAGTTGCGGACTTGCGCAATCAATTATGGCAAAAAGTATTGCGTTTACCTGTGCCATATTTTGATCGGAATGAAACTGGAGAAACGATGAGTCGCGTTACGCAGGATACAACCGTATTAAAGTCACTTGTCTCAGAGCATCTAGTATCGTTCATCTCGGGGCTAATTTCGATTATTGGAGCAGTTATTATTTTATTGGTACTCGATTGGAAGATGACGATCATCATGTTGATTAGTGTGCCGGTTAGTATGGCGATCTTGTATCCGCTTGGTCGCTTAATGCACAAAGTAGCAAAAGCCACACAGGCTGAAATGGCAAAGTTTTCGGGACATCTTGGCCGTGTGCTTGGCGATATCCGGTTAGTGAAAGCATACCGCGCAGAACCTACTGAAGGAGAGAAGGGTAAAGTTGCTATTCAATCATTATTTCGATATGGGTTGAAAGAAGCAAAAATTCAAGCTGTTATTTCACCTATCATGATGTTGACAATGATGGGTATCCTAGTAGTGATTCTTGGGTATGGAGGAGCGCAAGTGGCAAGAGGAGCGTTATCAGCGGGAACACTGGTTGCAATTATTTTCTTGCTATTTCAGATCATTGTACCGGTCGCGCAAATGGCTCGATTTTTCACTTCGTTCCAAAAAGCAGTAGGGGCAACAGAAAGAATTCAAGAAATTTTACAAATGGATTCTGAACCCGCAGGCGGTGAACATACATCGGAACAGGAAGGTGCCATCGCATTTTCAAATGTTCATTTTTCGTATGAAGAGGGAAGGGATGTAGTGAACGGAATTACATTCACTGCAGAGCGAGGAACTGTAACGGCATTCATCGGACCAAGCGGCGGAGGAAAGACAACAATCTTCTCATTGGTGGAGAGATTTTATCAACCAACTTCGGGAGAAATACGTTTTGGAGTAGATTCGATCCAAGAGATCCCGTTATCTGATTGGCGCCAGCGTATAGGCTATGTTTCACAAGAAAGCCCATTATTAAGCGGAACGATCTTAGATAACATTGCGTACGGTTTAAAAAAGAGACCGCCTCTTGAACAAGTCATTGAAGCTGCAAGAGCTGCCAATGCGTATACATTCATAAAAGATATGCCGGATCAGTTCGATACCATGGTTGGGGAGCGCGGCATGAAGTTGTCTGGCGGTCAGCGCCAACGTATTGCCATCGCACGTGCTTTATTGCATAACCCCGAGATTCTGTTATTGGATGAAGCTACGTCAAATTTGGATAGCGGTTCGGAAACGCATGTACAAGAAGCATTACGCCATTTGATGCTAGGTAGAACAACGCTAATTATTGCACATCGATTGGCAACCGTATTGCACGCAGATCAATTACTGTTCTTAGAAAATGGTCAGATTACTGGTAGAGGAAATCACACGGAATTATTGAAGACACATGATCTCTATCGTGAATTCGCAGAAGGACAAGGATTAGTATGAAAACTGAAGGGAGAAGGTAGTATGTATGAACCGATTAGTTCATCTTTCTATAATGTACCTGTACTAGAGCTTGCCCGTAATTTAGTCGGTCAATATATTGTCCATGAGCAACCCGAAGGACTATCAGTAGTTAGAATTGTGGAAACTGAAGCGTATCACGGGGCTGAAGATCGCGCAGCACATAGTTTTGGTAATCGTAGAACGAAGCGTACAGAAATCATGTTTGGCAAGCCAGGATCCGTATATACATATCAAATGCATACCCACACACTAATGAATGTCGTCTGTGCACAAGAGGGTACACCGCATGCTGTGTTACTGCGGGCGGGTGAACCAATAGAAGGAGTAAGTCATATGCAACAACGCCGTGGCA
This sequence comes from Sporosarcina sp. P16b, assembly GCF_002743065.1. Classification (NCBI taxonomy): domain Bacteria; kingdom Bacillati; phylum Bacillota; class Bacilli; order Caryophanales; family Caryophanaceae; genus Sporosarcina; species Sporosarcina sp. P16b. The sequence goes on from NZ_PDYO01000011.1 coordinate 18,344, forward strand.
TACACATTAAAAAAGAAACCGATCTTACAAATGGACCCGGAAAGCTTTCTAAGGCTCTCGGGGTGACGATGTCATATTACGGTCATCATTGGACACAGAAGCCTCTCTACATAGCTGAAGGCTTTCCTCAGGCTGAAATAGAAGCGGGTCCACGGGTAGGGATTGGCAACACGGGTGAAGCTGTGCATTATCCTTGGCGTTTCTATGAAAAAGACAACCCGTTCGTCTCAAAATATAGAAAATAAATTAATGAACGTCTCACATGTATTTGGTTAGAGAGAAGAATAGGGGAAATTATGAAGAAGATATTGAAAATGGGTAGTGCGTTTATTGGAATTATCGTAGGGGCAGGATTTGCATCCGGTAATGAAATCATGACGTATTTTACGAGTTTCGGCTACTTAGGCATGATTAGCGCAGTAATTTGTACGGCGCTCTTCGCTTACTTAGGCATGACATTGACGCGTCTTGGAAGTCGATTGCGAACAACTTCACATAAAGACGTGATTTACAAAATCAGTGGACGCTTTCTAGGCGTAATAGTGGATGGTGTTATCATCTTTACACTATTTGGTGTAGGTGTAGTGATGCTAGCGGGTGCGGGTGCCAACTTACATCAGCAATTTGGCTTGCCGACCTTTGTAGGTAGTTTACTGATGATTGTTTTGGTGTTCTTGACGATATTATTAAACGTAGATAAAGTGGTTGCTGTAATCGGCAGTGTGACACCGTTTTTAATTATTACAGTAGTTGTCGTCTCTGTTTACAGTATTGTCACGATGGATACAACTTTCGCGGTCCTTGATCCTGTTGCAAAAGCAGTGCCAACGACATTGCCTAATTGGTTCATATCCGCAATTAATTATGTGTCATTTAATATTGCGGTAGGTGCTTCGATGACTATTGTCATGGGAGGGGCGGAAAAAGATGAAAAGATTGCGGCGCGAGGTGGATTCGTAGGTGGTCTTGGATTAGGTATTTTAATTCTGTTAAGTCATTTGGCGCTTTTTTCGCAAGTGGAAAATGTGGCAGGAACAGATCTACCGATGCTTGCCATCATCAATAATATTTCCCCAATCTTTGCAATCTTCATGGCGGTTATTTTATACGGTATGATCTTCAATACAGCAGTCAGTATGTTCTACGCGTTTGGTGCTCGATTCATCCAAAGTGGTACGATGAAGTTTAAGTTATTCGTAGCGTGTTCACTAGTAATTGGCTATGCATTAAGTTTTCTAGGATTCACAAATTTGGTTAATACACTGTATCCGGTTGTCGGCTACTTAGGTTTGTTTTTAGTTGTGGCACTTCTTAGGGCTTCAATCCGTATGCCGAATAAAATATAAATATACCCCCGCGGGAAAATTCGCGGGGGTTGTTTGTGCTTAAACAGATTGTAATTGAAGAGCTACAGCTGGTCCGAAGAACTCGAAGTGAATTTTCTCTTCAGGAATACCCATGGCGTGAAGCTGTTGAAGAACGAACTCCATAAAGCCAGTTGGTCCACATACATAGACATCACTGCCTGCAATCACGTTTTCTTCTAAGAATTTACGTGTGAACATGCCGTCTCCCTCTTCTGAATAAAGCGCTTTGTACGTAGAGTTTGGCAGTTTAGCATTTAATTGCTCTAGTTTATTCGCAAATGCTTGTTGGCTGCGTGTACGTGCAGAGTGCAAGAATGCCACTTCACGTTCAGGAGACAAATCTGCGATAGTTGAATACATAGCTTTCATTGGTGTAATACCAACTCCACCGCTGATTAATGTGACAGGTGCTGTGCCAGTAGGATCTAGATAGAAGTCGCCTGCCGGTGCGCTCACTTCGACGATGTCGCCTACACTTGCATGTTCATGCAAGTAGCATGATACTACACCCTTTGGTGATAATGTATCTTCACGTTTAACCGAGATACGGAAAGTCTCGTCGTTTGATTTTTGAGACAAGCTGTACTGACGATTAACAATATTTTCCGTGCCTGGGATTTCCATGCGGATCGTAATGTATTGTCCTGGTAAGTAGTATGGCAATTTTTTACCGTCAACAGGTTTTAAGTAAAATGAAGTAATGACATCACTTTCTTCTACTTTGTCGACAATTTCAAAGTCTTTAAATAAGTGCCATCCACCATCAGCTTTTTCTGTATTCTCATACATATCTTTTTCTACACCAATGAAAGCGCCAGCGATTACGCCGTAAGCGGCTTCCCATGCATCCATAATTTCAGGCGTTGCTGCATCGCCAAGTACTTCTTTGATTGCTTTTAACAGATACTCTCCGACAATTGGATAATGTTCTGGCAAGATTCCAAGAGATACGTGCTTGTGCGCGATTTGTACAACCACCGGTAGAATGGCTTCTAGGTTATCGATATGTTGCGCTGCTGCGTATACTGTGTTTGCAAGGGCTGTCTGTTGACGACCTTGAGATTGGTTAGCATGGTTGAATATATCTAGTAATTCGGGATGAGCCACAAACATGTTTTTATAGAAAGCCGTAGTAATCGCTGTTCCGTGTTCCTCTAGTACTGGTACTGTGGATTTGATAACGTCGATAGTTTTTTGATCTAACATGGATAATGCACAACCTCTCCGTATTTGATATCTCTATCATAAATCATTTAGAATTCTAAAGCTATATATATAATACATGTTTAAAAATATACTGTGAAAGTTGTCACATTATATTCAATAATTAATCATGCTATTACGTGTAACAACCAGTGTCAATCCATGATTTTTCAATTGAAAATGCTATAATAATGAAAGAATAGAAAGTGGTGATATTATGCGTTTAACAATGTATACAGATTATTCGCTGCGTGTTCTGATTTTTTTAGCTTCCAAGCAATCGGATGAACTGTCCACAGTCCAAGAAATCTCGGATGCGTATCAAATCTCGAAAAATCACCTCACCAAGATAGTCCATGAATTAGGAAAACTGGAACTGATTGAAACCATTCGTGGTCGTGGTGGTGGAATCCGTCTCAGTGTAGATCCAACAAGCTTGAATGTAGGTGAACTAGTCCGGAAAACAGAAGACGATTTTCACTTAGTCGAATGTTTTGATCCCAGTAAGAATATGTGCGTGTTGTCTCAAGCCTGTCAGTTAAGGGGTGTGTTATACGAAGCGCTTCAAGCTTACTTCGCTGTGCTAGATCGTTACACGATTGCAGATTTCCTTCATAACAAGGAAGAAATACAATCTTTACTATTTCCCGCTAGTCAATCCTGAATAGTGTGTTAGAATATAGGTAGTAAACATAGTGAATTAGGAGGAATTAGATATGTCAAAAGTGTTAGTCATTGGGCATAAAAACCCGGATACAGATTCCATCGCATCAGCGATTACGTATGCCTATCTTAAACAACAAATCGGAATGGATGCAGAAGCTGTTCGACTAGGGAGTATTACGAAAGAAACAGCGTATGCGCTTGAAACTTTCGGTTTTGAAGCACCCCGCTTAATTGAAAGAGCAGCACCTGAAACATCTCAAGTCATCTTAGTTGACCACAACGAGAGACAACAAAGTGTGGATGACTTGGATGATGTACAAGTATTGGAAGTAATCGACCACCACCGCATCGCGAACTTCCAGACAAATGATCCATTGTATTATCGTGCAGAGCCAGTAGGCTGTACGGCAACGATCTTGAACAAATTATTCAAAGAGCATGGTGTTGAAATTCCGAAAAACATTGCCGGCTTAATGCTTTCGGCAATCGTATCGGATTCATTATTATTCAAATCGCCAACATTCACAGATCAAGACCAAGTAGCTGCTGAAGAACTAGCTGCAATTGCAGAAGTGGATGCTGCCGTCTACGGCTTGGACATGTTAAAAGCTGGAGCAGACTTAAGCTCTGTACCTGTAAAGGATTTGGCTAGTCTAGATTCGAAAGAATTTATATTTGGCGATGTGAAAATGGAAATTGCACAAGTAAATGCAGTGGACTTACAAGACATTCTGGGTCGACAAGATGAACTAGAAGCGGAGTTAAATGAAGTGATCGAACAAAAAGGGCTAGATTTATTCCTGTTTGTTGTGACGGATATCATCAATAGCGATTCCGTAATCATTGCGCTAGGAAAAGAAGCCGAACGTGCAGGATCTGCATTTAATGTAGCCTTCAATAATAATTCCGCTTTGTTAAAAGGTATTGTTTCACGTAAGAAGCAAATTGTGCCTGTATTGACTGAAGCACTTTCTTAATCAATAGACTGTCATGGAAATCGGTAACCCGATCTTCCATGACAGTTTTTTTATCCTAAATCCAGGGGCTGTGTGGCAGGACCTTCCAACACGGTTCCATCCGCCCGGAAACGTGATCCATGACACGGACAGTCCCACGTTTGGTCTCCTTTATTCCAACGGGTACGACATCCCATATGCGTACAAATCGGGGAGTCGGTCCGGGCGATATGTCCACCGGCAAATTCCTTTACGGTACGTCCGGCTAATAGTAAAGCACGGCTTGACATGGAGCCGAAATCTGTTCTGCTAGGAGAAAATAATTCGCTAGCGGCATTCGATCGACCGATAATCGCATCCGAAATAATTTCCGCGCAGGCTAAGGAATTAGATAGTCCCCATTTTCGATAGCCTGTACTAATGTAGACGTCCGGCGAAGAGTTTGAAATAGCTCCTGCATAAGGTACTAAATCAGGTGTGGACGGATCCTGTGCTGACCATTTGTAGACAACTTCAGGATGTCCCAATGTCGTTTTTATATCCTCCGTTAAGCTGTCGTAATGTAGCTGTGTTTCTTTTTCCGATCCAGCGGGATGAGACTGAGCGGCTAGCAACAAGTAAGACTGGTCATCGATCGTCGCTGTCCGTATCGAGCGTTTCGGCTCATCTACCGATATATATTGATGATCAAATAGAGTATCCGTTTTTGCCGCGGCGATATAGGAGCGCTGGACGTCCAGTTTGAGAATTTGCATGCCTTCTAGGGCTTCAATAGGATAATGTGAGCAGATAACTAGTTGTCGATAACTGACTACCTTAGATGAAGAGAGTTTGACAAAATAACGATCAGTATCTAGAGCAGCTACTTGTGCATGTTCAAATATACGTGCGCCTTCTTTCACAGCGAGTTGTGCTAATCGTTGTCCAAAACGCACTGGATGTATTTGTGCTTCGTCTTCAATCAGTAAAGTATGAGCGGTTTCAAATGGTAAGTAGGATGCATTACCTGCAAGTGTAAATGGAATCCCAATCGCTTCATAAGCTTTTTTCTCCGCAAGTAATCGTTCCGTACCTTCAGGTGTTTGAGAATATAGCGCGGAGTGTGCGGTTTGCAGTTGATCTGCTTTAGCGATGGATCGCGCGAAATCAATAGCTTGTTCATTTGCATTAAAATATTGTCTTGCGCTTTCCACACCAAACTGTTCAATCATGTCCGCGTAGACTAGATCATGTTGTGCGGTTAATTTACCTGTAGAATTTCCCGTTGCCCCATGAAGCAAACTGTTTTTTTCGAGCAATACGACGTCCTTTCCTTGTTTAGACAAAAAATATGCATTTGCTATGCCGCTCAGTCCGCCTCCGATGATTAACACATCGCAAGTTAAATCATCATCTACAGTTGGATAGGTAGACTTCGGATAAGCGGTGGCAAGCCATAAAGATTGATTCATTCCGACACCTCATTCTGTGAAATTATATAACCCAAGCATTAACATTGTTCCCAACTTTACCTGAATCTAAAATAGAGAATAGAAAGGTGGAGCAAAAATATGATAATTGAAGTATGGTCGGATTATGTTTGTCCGTTTTGCTACATTGGAAAAAGACGTTTAGAGCATGCATTGAAACAATTAGGGCTTGAGAAGAAATCGGAAGTTGTATTCAAGGCGTTTCAACTGGATCCGAATACGCCAGTAGCTTCAGACCAATCATTAGTAGACGGGTTAGCTAGTAAATTTAAAGTCACCAAACAAGAAGCAGAAAACATGATGAATAATATAAAAGAGCAAGCAAAAACCGTTAATCTTCACTATCAAGTGGATCGAATGAAAACGTCTAATACGCTCGATGCACACCGTCTAGTGAAATTTGCAGAGAAGCAAAATGTAGAGAAGGAAGTAACAGAGCGTCTAATGCATGGCTACTTCGTGAAAGGGGAGCGTATTGATACGGAAGAAGTACTCGTAGCGATTGCCACATCAGCTGGATTAGATGCAAAGAAAACGAAAGACATGCTTCATAGTGATGCTTTCGAGGGTGAAGTGAAAAAAGATATCGAAGAAGCACAGGAAATTGGTGTCCAAGGTGTGCCGTTCTTCGTAATTAATCGTAAATATGCTATAAGTGGAGCGCAGCCTACGGAAGCATTTGTTGAAGCGTTTGAAAAGATTGCTGAAGAAGAAGAGATGACAAAACCTAAGTTGCAAGTACTAGGCACAGATGACGATGGAGCTTGTGATATCTGAGGAAACAGTAAACTGAATAGATGAATGGTTCGATAGGACTGAAGAAAACTCTTAAGAATTAATGGGAGTTTTGTCTTCAGTTTTTTTCTTCATGGACTTCTAGTCTGTTTAAAATAGTACGTAAGTGAATTGTAAGTGGAATGCATTCCACTTGAATGTCGATCAACGGCACTTTCCTGTTAACCTTCGTTCTTGCAAATCACAACAGACATCTTGATATTAATAATATCTCCAACCATTACACCGCCAGCTTCTATTGCGCGGTTCCACATTAATCCGAAATCTTTTCGTTTGATTTCACCCTCGACGAGATACGTAGCACCAAATACGGTAACTTCTTGAGGAGTGATGCAGAATATGGCTCTTTTGCTCGTGTTTTTAACAGTCAAGTCACCGGACATTTGATATCTACCGTCTGTATCGTTGTAAATTGTGCGGGAAGAGAATATCATTTCGGGGAAAGTTTCGGCATCAAAAAAGTCCACGGAGCATAGATGTAGATCACGGTCTCTATTCTTTGTCTCAATTGAAGAAACAATTACTTGAAAACTAATTTTAGTTTTCGTCAAATCCGCTATGTTACCTTGTAATTCTCCTGAAAACTCTTCAAACGTTCCCGTGACAGTAGATACCATCATATGTGGAACGGAAAAGCCGACAGTGGATGCCGTGGGATCTACTTTCCATGTATTCACTTTCACTCCTCCTTATGGATATTTAATTAGCTAAACTGTAATTGAAAAAACACAAAAAGTCAAAATGAAAAACCTTGTCAAAAGGACTGATTGCAAGCATACTAATAGGTGGATAAGATTGTTTCCGTAAAACTGGAGACACGTATACTGAAAGGACTTGATGTAGATGTCAAAACATCGATGGTTTGAAGATCTTCAAAAGAACATACAAAACGGTTGGTTATTACTTGATGAGCCATTAAACAAATATACGAAAACACGTCTGGGTGGTAAAGCGGATGTCGTCGCGGCGCCTGGCACAATAGAAGAAGTGCAAGCGATTGTTAGCTATGCGTATCAGCATGAAATTCCTATTTTGTTGCTCGGGAACGGTTCAAATATGGTCGTTCGTGACGGCGGCGTTCGTGGAATTGTAATGTATATGGCGAACCTAAATCATATCGAGATTGATGGGAATAGAATGATTGCGGAAGCTGGAGCAAATATTATCGATGCGTCTAAAGAAGCAACGATAGCTTGTTTAACGGGTCTAGAGTTTGCTTGCGGAATACCGGGTTCAATTGGTGGTGCAATGGCAATGAACGCAGGAGCGTACGGTGGAGAAATCAAAGATATTATTTATCAAGCGACTGTAATGGATGACACAGGGAAAATTTTCAAGCTTTCAAAAGAGGAGTTGGAACTAGGGTATCGTAAGAGCATCATTACTACAGAAGGCTATTATGTCCTATCCGCAGAGTTCTGGCTCACTAAAGGTGAACAGTGTGAAATCGATGCGGCAGTTGCCGACTTAACGTTCCAACGTGAATCAAAACAACCGCTTGAATATCCGTCAGCAGGAAGTGTGTTCAAGCGTCCTCCAGGTTACTTTGCTGGAAAGTTGATCCAAGATAGCGGCTTACAAGGTAAAGGCTTTGGTGGAGCAGAAGTGTCTACTAAACACGCGGGATTCATCGTCAATAAAAGTGATGCCACAGCGGCAGATTACATCCAGACGATTGAGATGGTCAAAGCGGAAGTGAAAAAGAACTTCGGGATTGATCTGGAGATGGAAGTGAAGATCGTAGGGGAAGAACTTTCTGAATAATAGAAGTGACAGGGGCTGTCCACGAAGTCATTACGACCTCTCGGGACAGTTCTTTTCTGACGTGAAAAGTTGGGGGAATAGCCGGCTGAGTGATGAGGTAGGTATGGATGCTTCAGCGGGTACGTTTTCCTAGAGGGCCTTCTAGCCGGAAAGCGTCCCATCGTACTTACCACTTAACTCTCATTAAATAAATTCTTAGATCTTAACCTTAAATCTATGCAAAAAAGAGGGGCCTCGTTTCTAGCCACCTCTCGTGATATTAATTTTGTATCTTGCACTGGATCTTGCTTGAGTCGAGCACTTGGTCATCTTCAATCTGTACTTGGCATATCTTACTATTTTGCATGAACTTAAAAACCCCGTTGTTAAAATCGGTCCCAATCTCCTTAAAGAAGATTCCCTCATACTGCGCATGCTTCGAAAGCGTGAAGTTGATACGGAAGCCTTCGCCATCGGAAATCAAATACGCACGTACGCCTTTTTCAAACGATCCTTCTATCTCACTCTTTATCGCACGATCAACCGACACGACATGGAAATCAACAAATGGAATTTCTCTCAACAAGACGTTCATGAAAGAGCCTTTTGTGATTTCCTCCCAGCGACTTTGCGCGGTCTGTCCAATAATGATTTGTGTAATGCCGTATTGGTGAGCCACTTCTTTGATAACTTTTGCAGCTGGAAGCTTCTCATCGTCGCGGATAATGAATGCTTCGACATCCAACTCTTCCGCTAGTTCTTTCCAACGGTCTATATACTCCGATTTCTCTACATCAAAATCATCGAGTGGTGCAGGGTCGACCGTCAGGATATAGAGCGGACAGTCCATGATTGTTGCAATTTTATATCCTCTATTAATGAGACGTTCACCATTTGGACCGTAATACACACAAACGAGAATTCCCTCGTCCATACGGCTTTTCATTTTGCCCATAATGACTCATCACCTCTTCAAATTCAATAAATTAATGATAACCGGTTCACACTTTAGGGGAATGCTTTCCGCTGCAATTTCGCCAGAGAACCTCATCCTATATAGGATTACGAACGTTGCTTACCTGTATACTGACCGCGCTTTTTATGCGGTTTTCACTAAAGTAGTGTATACTTTCGAGTAGGGAATGTACACTTTGCTTAGAGTCCCATTATGCATAACGTACAGTGTTCAGTCAAGAGTCTCTGAGTATTCTATTGACACTACTAATCGATTAATTCTGGGAGGTGTTGGATTGATAACCGTCTTACTGGCAATATTCATTCCATTTATCGCAGCTTGTTTGGTTCCATTTATACATAAATTTTTGACCGGTAGTCGAATCGGTTGGTTTGTCATCACCATTCCAATGTTCTTGTTTGCCTTACTGATTCGTCTTGTTCCTTCGCTTTCTGAAGGAGCTTCTTATTTATACACGTTGCCTTGGATTCCTTCTGCAGATGTCTATTTTTCCACACATTTAGATGGACTAAGTATAATTTTCGCTTTATTGATTACAGGAATTGGTAGTCTGGTTGTATTGTATTCCATTTACTATCTTTCTGAACGGGAAGCGATTGGTCGTTTTTATACATATTTACTGTTGTTCATGGGAGCTATGCTAGGTGTCGTGTTATCCGATAATCTAATCGTCCTGTATGTGTTTTGGGAATTGACGAGCATTTCATCCTTCTTACTAATTGCTTTTTGGTATCACCGAAAGCAGTCAAGATACGGAGCAAAGAAATCGATGCTGATTACCGTCACTGGCGGTATTTTCATGTTAGTCGGATTTTTAATGCTATACACCATTACAGGAACGTTCAATTTACAAGAGTTAATCGCTATGCGAGAAGTGATTGCGGCAGATTCATTGTTCATACCTGCTATGTTGCTTGTGTTAATTGGCGCATTTACGAAGTCTGCACAGTTTCCATTCCATATCTGGCTACCTGACGCAATGGAAGCCCCTACGCCTGTTAGTGCCTACCTACACTCCGCTACGATGGTTAAAGCGGGTATTTATTTAGTAGCGCGATTTACCCCGGTCTTCGCAGGTGATACGACGTGGTTTTATGTCGTATCTTGTGTAGGTTTATTGACGATGTTATGGGGGTCTGTCAACGCGGTGAAGCAAACGGATTTGAAAGCGTTGCTCGCGTTCTCAACAGTGAGTCAACTGGGGATGATCATGAGTTTGCTTGGTATCGGCTCATTGGCATTCGCTTCCTCTGAAAGCACGCACATCGCGTTATTCACCGCTGCTACATTCGCTGCATTATTTCATTTGATTAATCATTCCACCTTTAAAGGCTCTTTATTTATGGTCGTCGGAATTTTAGATCACGAGCTAGGAACACGTAATATTCAACGACTTGGTGGCTTGGCAACGATCATGCCCATTACATTTACCATTGCGCTGATTGGCAGTTTTTCCATGGCAGGACTACCACCATTCAACGGCTTCCTAAGTAAGGAATTATTCTTTGAAGCGATGCTGTCATTAAAAGAAGCGAATCTATTATCAGTGGATTCGTTGGTGTTATTGTTCCCAATCATTGCATGGGTCGGCAGTATATTCACGTTCATTTATTGTATGATCATTGTATTTCAGACGTTTTTCGGCAAAGTACATGCACCGGTTCCTGGACATAGACCTGCTCATGAAGCACCGATTCAGATGTTGATTTCACCTATGGTACTTGGCAGTCTGGTCGTACTTATTTTCATCTTCCCGAATCTACTCGGTACGTATATTTTAGGGCCAGCAATGAATGCGGTATATCCGCAATTTGTGGGGTTGCCTGGCCTAGTACCAAAAATACACGTGTGGCATGGTTTTGGGATGCCAATCTTCATGACGATCGGTGTAATTATCGTAGGAATTTTATTGTATGGTTTCTTGCGTTACTGGAAAGGGATTTACAGTTTAGGCTTTTTACAATGGACGCTTGATCGCTCATATAATTCATTATTACAACGAATTGAACGAGTGGCTTCTGTGGTGACGAAAACGTATATGACTGGGTCGGTGCGAGATTACGTTGCGTATATCATGCTGTTTTTCATTGCCCTTGTCGGTATAGGTTTGCTAGGTTTCCAGCAATTCATTTTCGACTTTTCGAATGATGCTGTGATTGAAATTAATGAAAGCATCATTATTTTCGTTATGATGTGTTCAAGTGTAGCGATTTTATTTGCTAAATCTAGGATTACTGCCATTATTCTTAACGGAGTGCTCGGCTATTCTATCGCCATTCTATTTGTTGTATTCCGCGCTCCGGATCTGGCGTTGACACAAATCATTGTCGAGACGGTTACAACCGTACTGTTCTTATTGTGCTTCTATTATTTACCGGAATGGAAAAACGAGCATAAGTCGATTTCTATGCGAGTACGTAATGGATTGATCGCGGTGGCTTCCGGCGTTGCTGTTACTGTTATCGCTTTGCTCGTGCAAGGCCATTCCTTGTATCCGTCTATATCCATCTATTATGAAACAGCATCACGGCTTGCAGGTGGGTTGAATGTAGTGAATACGATACTTGGTGACTTCCGTGCATTTGATACAATGCTTGAAGTATTGGTATTATTTATTGCAGGCCTCGGTGTCTTTTCATTAGTCAAGTTGCGTCGCAAGAAGGGAGTGGATCACCCTGAAGAAAAATGATGTGATCTTGCAGACGGTGACGAAGATCGTATTCTTCATCATCTTAACGTTTGGCGTGGAGCTTTTTTTATCAGGACATAATAATCCAGGCGGTGGCTTCATTGGCGGACTGGTGCTCTCTTCTGCGTTTGTATTATTGTATTTAGTGTATGACATAGAAACAGTTCACCGAGGAACGCCTTTTGATTTTAAGCGAGTGGCGGCATTTGGTGTGTTGCTTGCGGTAGGTACAGGAATGCTGTCGTTGTTGTTTGGTGAGTCTTTCCTGTCACAGACCACATGGCTTGTGGACTTACCGGTTTTTGGTGAGACAGAACTTGGAACGATGACGATTTTCGAAGCAGGAGTCGCACTGACTGTCCTCGGTGTTGTCGTGACGATTATTTTGGGAATCAGTGAGGATGTGGAGTAATGGAGACATTAATTACCCTTCTGGTAGGTGTGCTAGTGGCAGTAGGCGTTTATTTACTTTTATCAAAAGAAATGTTGCGAATTATTTTGGGAACAGCAATTCTGTCGCATGCCATTCATTTATTATTATTGACGATGGGCGGTTTAAAAAAGGGCGAGGTTCCTTTGCTAACAGAGACGGCAGCGGAATATACCGATGCATTGCCGCAAGCGTTGATTCTGACAGCGATTGTTATCAGTTTCGCGGTGACAGCATTTTTACTCGTATTATCGTACCGTGTGTATCAAGAGTCTGGACTTGGATTGCGAGGGCAAGAAGATGAATAATATATTGGTATTGCCTATGATCTTGCCTGTTTTGGTAGGTGTGATGTTAGTATTCCTACGTCCTTATATTCGTGTTCAACGTGTACTAAGTGTACTGACGATGATAGCTTCTGCTGCTGTGGCAGCCTATTGTCTCCAACATATTCACCTGAACGGCATCATGCGTTTGGATTTTGGAGATTGGTTACCACCACATGGAATTTTGTTTGTGGGCGATTCCTTCGCGATGTTATTAGTATTGGTTGCGTGCGTCGTTTCCAGTATCATTTTGCTGTATGCATTCGCTACGACAGGGATTGAGACAGAAGTGATGTTTTTCTATCCATTCTTCCTATTTTTAGTGGCAGGAGTCAATGGCTCATTTCTGACTGGCGATTTATTTAATCTATTTGTTTGTTTTGAAGTCATGTTACTAGCTTCCTATGTGCTGCTGACTCTTGGAGGACGTAAAACACAGTTAAAAGAAGGTATTACGTATGTATTGATCAATGTGCTGGCTTCTTGGTTCTTCTTGTTGGGCATCGCATATGTATACGGTGTACTAGGTACGTTAAACATGGCACATATCGCTGTACGCGTAGCAGAAACGGGACAAGGACCTCTCTTGACGCTGATCGCAATTATTTTCTTGATCGTCTTTAGCTTAAAAGCGGGCTTGCTACTTTATTTCTGGCTACCTGGTTCGTATTCCGCCCCTCCTATTGCGGTCGCGGCACTGTTTGGCGCATTACTGACGAAGGTCGGTATTTATGCGTTGTACCGCATGTTCACATTAATATTTATACATGATCCAGTTATCTATAAAATCATTGGCGTGCTAGCCGGTGTCACAATGATCGCGGGTTGTCTCGGAGCGATTGCCTATTCTGATATACGTCAGATCGTCTCCTATAACGTCATCATTTCCGTTGGTTTTGTGTTGACAGGTCTCGCGGTTGCTACGAATACTGCATTTCAAGGCGCGAGCTATTATTTGATTCATGACATGGTGAGTAAAGCGTTGCTATTTTTATTGGCGGGGACTGTCGTGTATTTGACAGGGCGTTCGAAGTTCAATGAAATCAGCGGCTTAATTCGAAATTATCCGCTAGTCGGTTGGTTATTTTTCTTAACGATGCTTGCGATTTCTGGAATCCCGCCATTCAGCGGATTTATTGGAAAAGTATACATAGGGTTAGGTGTAATTGAAACGGGCTCTTACGTGTTGCTAGCAGTGTCGTTTTTATCGAGTATCGGAGTATTGTATTCACTTCTTCGTATTTTCCTCAATAGTTTTTGGGGAGAAACCATAATTAGTGAGGATGATCAGAAGCCTTTTCAAAAGACGATTGGTTTGCCGCTTGTATTACTTGCAACACTCGTAGTTGGATTAGGTATAGGTGCAGAACTGCTGTCGCCTTATATTCAGGACGCAGCCAATGCATTAGCGGATCCACAACAGTATATACGCGCTGTGATGAGTAACGATTTAGAGTAGGGAGGGGGAGACGACATGCCGTTACAGCTTCTGCTGAATTTATTCATCGCATTTTTATGGATGACGCTGATGGATGAGGACGAACTGAGATTCACGACATTTTTCATGGGGTTTCTAGTCGGACTTGGCATTATCTTTGTCATGAGCCGCTTTTTCGATACGCATTTCTATTTACGTAGAGTATATGCTGCGTGCAAGCTGTTGTTAATCTTTATAAGTGAACTAACGCAGTCCAGTATAGTAGTCATCTCCCAAATCGTGAGACCTACACTGCGTATTAAACCAGGTATCTTTAAATACAAGACGATTTTGACGAGTGATGTGGAAGTGACCATGCTGTCTATGCTTCTCACCTTAACACCGGGCTCGGTCGTGATGGAGGTATCTTCTGAGGGAAATGAGTTATATATTCATGCAATGGACGTGGAAGAGTCGCGGGATGGATTAATTAAGCAACTGAAGAACTTCGAGAAAGCGATTATGGAGGTGACACGATGATAGCAGGTATGCTGACAATATCGGTCATACTATTCGCGCTGACTATTTTGGTGGCAGTCATCCGAATTATCTTAGGTCCTTCCCTACCGGATCGTGTGGTAGCACTCGATGTAATCGGTGTGAATTTAATTGCTACAATTGCCGTCGTGTCGGTGATTTTAAATACAAAAGCATTTTTGGAAGCGATCTTGATCCTTGGAATTCTTTCCTTTATCGGAACGATCGCATTTTCAAAATTTATTGAGAGGGGGAAAATAGTTGAACGGGAGCGAGATCGGTGAATTTCTAGGGGCTTTGTTGATTTTGACAGGGGCTGTTGCCAGTATGTTGAGTGTCTTTGGGTTGATCCGCTTACCGGATGTCTATACTCGGTCACACGCGGCAACGAAAAGTTCGACGTTGGCAGTGTTATTGACATTGTCCGGCTCATTCGTTTATTTTCTCTTCTCCGAAAACTTTATTAGCGTACGATTGCTTCTTGGGATCGGCTTTGTATTTTTAACAGCACCGGTAGCGGGGCATGTAATTATCCGTGCTGCTTATCGATCGAAAGTTAAGTTGGCGGATATTTCCACAGAAGATGAATTATATGAAAAAATCCATGGACAAAACACAGAAGATACAAAGCAATAGTTGATTCAAATGAACAGGAGAGTCAATTGATTTTTTACTGTCCTATCGATATAATTACCGTAATCTATAGTCGACTGAATGGGGTGAAAAAGTGGTAAATCAAGATGCTTGTGAAGTAACCGTTGTGCACGAAGAGGTAGTTCGTAAAATTCGAAAAGAGCTTCCTGATGTAACGGAGATGGTACAAATCTTTAAAGCACTAGCTGATGAAACACGTTTGCGGATTGCTTATTCACTGACATTGGAATCAGAAATGTGCGTCTGTGATGTAGCGGCAGTGATTAAATCTTCATCCGCTACCGCTTCTCATCATTTACGTTATTTACGGGATCATTCAATGGCTAAATCGGAAAGACGTGGAAAAATGGTATACTACTCTTTGGCAGACGAGCATGTTGCGGACTTAGTGAAAATTGCATACGAACATGCAATTGAAGCCCAGCAAACGATATAATATCATGTGAGCCGCCTGTAGTCATGATGGGGGAATTTTAATGCGCTTACAAGAATGGACGATAGAAGAACAAGATTTGCTTATTCAGTTTATGACGACAAACTCATGGCCCTACCATGATAGTAGTCAGCCAGGTCGCGAGTTGCTTGAAAAGTCGATTGAAGAAGGCGGCTATGCATCTGATGACGTAAAGACATTCTGGATTGAGAATAATGAAAACGAAAAAGTGGGAATCGTAAAAGTCTATGACTTACAAGAGGATGTTCCATTATTCGACTTGCGGATTGCTGATCATTTTAGAGGATATGGTTATGGTTCGCGAGCGCTGAAAAAACTCACGCAATACGTGTTCGAATTACCGGAGCATAAAATTCGTATAGAAGGACATACACGCCATGATAATGCGGCTATGCGTAAAGCGTTTGAGCGGGCCGGTTTTGTAAAGGAAGCACATTTGCGCCAAGCATGGTTCCTTCCGAAAGAGAATACGTATTATGATGCGGTAACATATGGAATGACGAGAGAAGATTATGAAGCTGGAACAACAACGCCTGTGCGTTGGGAAGACCGAGAACGTGATGTTAAGAGCATACCCGGTTTTAAAGAACAGCTACAATCTGAACGGCTACATATTCGAGCGCCTGAATTAAACGACGTGATGGATGTTTGGGGCGCGGTATCACATTCAATGCCTACGTTACGTAAGTGGACTGGATGGGCGCAGAAGGATATGACGATTGAAACGACAGAGGAATATGTACGCCAATCAGTTTCTGAATTCATCAGTAGAAAATCTTTGAACTTTCATCTGTTTTTAAAAGAAACGGGTGAATTCATTGGTTGCGCTGGTTTCCATCGTATCGATTGGAGCATTCGTAAATTTGAAGTAGAGTATTGGCTGGATACAAAGTTTGAAGGTGAAGGCTATATGACAGAAGCGATCAAAGAGCTCGTGGAGTTTGCATTTACAGATTTATCGGCTGTGCGGATTGAATTGGTTTGTGATGAGAACCATAGTAAAGGTCGTGCAGTAGCAAAACGAACGAATTTTGAACTGGAAGGGATTTTACGCAAAAATGCCCCTTCTGCGAATGGGCAAGGCCTACGCAACACATGTGTGTATGCGATAGTTACCTGATCACAGAAGGAGCACTTTAAGCTGGTTTTCACTATATCGAACGTCTTCCAGTTATTAATTGAATGACAAAGATAATGCCAGCAATTACTAAAAGTGTGTGGATTAAGCCACCGCCAATATTTGCTACTAAACCAATTACCCATAATGCTATTAGAACTACGATAATAAGCCATAATAAACGACCCATGGTGAATCAACTCCTTTTCATTGTTATTTGCTATGTAAGTATATTACCCACCCTTTCAAATCTTAAACTTTTAAGATTTGAAAGGGTGGATGTTGAGAGTCAAATGAGGAGGCGATAGTTTGGCTACACCGAGTATGGAAGACTATATAGAACAAATTTATTTACAATTGGAAACAAGAGGTGAAGCGCGTGTGTCCGACGTGGCAGAAGCGCTTTCGGTCCTCCCTTCGTCTGTAACCAAAATGGCCCAGCGGCTGGATCGTGAAGGCTATGTACACTATGAGCGCTATCGGGGGTTGGCATTGACAGACCGCGGTTTGCGCTTTGGTAAAAAACTTGTGCATCGCCATGAATTACTGGAACAATTCCTGCGTATCATAGGTGTGGAAGAAGAAAATATCTATGGAGACGTAGAAGGGATTGAACATCACTTAAGTTGGAATGCGATGGATCGTATTACTGACCTAGTAGAGACACTTGAGTCTGATCCTGAGTTTATAAAAAAATTAAAAAGTAAAGCACTCTAGAGAGGATTGTCCTATATGACATTATTACAGCCAGGTACACTTGCAACGCTCAAAATACTTCGCAAAGAAGGATCACGCTTTGTATTGGACGCTGCCGGAGAAGAAATCTATATGAATGAGTCCGAAGCACCGGATGCACGAGAGCAATCGACAATAGAAGTTTTTCTTTATATCAACAGAAGAGGCGAACTAACAGGTACTGCGCAAATTCCGTCCGTTACAGTTCATTCATTCGGATGGGCAAAAGTTATTCGTTTGGACAGAAATGAAGGGGCCTACGTAGATATTGGTGCATCTTTTGAAGTGCTAATCAATCGAGCGGACTTTCCACAAATCAAAGAACTATGGCCACAGCCAGGTGATGAATTATATATGACGCTACGTTCAGATCCAGGCGGCAACTTGTTCGGACGTCTAGTGACCGAAGAAAGAATCCAGGAGCACTATACAATAGCGGAAGCAGATATGTACAATCAGAATGTCAAAGCAAGAGCATACCGCTTGCTGCCAATCGGTACGTTCCTATTGACGGAAGACATTCAACGTATTTTCGTTCACGAAACAGAGCGTAAAGCTGAGCCGAGATTAGGTGAAGAAGTAGATGTTCGGATTATTGAAGTCCATGAAGACGGCACAATGAACGGCTCATTATTACCAAGGAAGCAAGACCGTTTACAAACAGATGGCGAACAAATTTTAGCGTATTTGCACCAGTCGGGCGGTAAAATGCCATTTACCGATAAATCTACTCCTGAAGAAATCGATGAGATGTTCCAGATGAGTAAGGGTGCCTTCAAACGTGCACTTGGCACGTTGATGAGAGAACGAAGAATTACACAACAAGACGGTTGGACAACACTTATATAATCATAGACGCAACTTTCTTATAAGCCTCAACGTATCTATACATATAGAACAAGGAGGAATGACTGTATGAAAAAAAGATTAGCCTCTCTATTGACTTTCATGATGATGGTCGCAATCATAGCACCGGCTGTGGTATCAGCAGATAAAGTCATCAATGAAAAACTGGGAGTTCCGATTGTAGTATATGGTTCAAATTTATCGGATAGTGAAAAAGCGAGTGTTAAAGAAAGTTTAACAGTCGCTAATGAAGCTGAAGTAGAAGAATTATCAGTGGACGGCAATGATTTAATCAAGTATATTCCTGGCGGTGACCGAAATGCCCGAATGTATTCTTCTGCCAAGATCACTAGACAAGAAGAAGGCGAAGGCCTTGTCATCAATATTGTGACGCCAGACAATATTACGCAGGTAACGGCAGACATGTATGCAACGGCTATGACGACAGCAGGTATTGAAGACGCCATAGTAGAAGTCGCGGCTCCCAAAAAGGTAACGGGTCATTCGGCTCTTGTTGGAATTTACAAGGCATACGAAGTGTCAGGTGAGGTTCTCGATACTGAACGTACAGACGTAGCAAATGATGAATTGAGTCTAGCAACGAAGCTTTCAGAAAAAGCAGGCGTTAATCAAGATGAAGTAGCTAAATTGCTAACGGAAATAAAAAAACAGATCTCGGAACAAAAGCCGGCAACGAAGGAAGACGTAGAACAAATCGTCCATGATCAATTGCAGAAATTTAATATAGAGTTGAACGAAGCAGATCGTCAATTGTTAATTGACTTAATGGATCGGATTTCTAAACTTGATATCGATTTCTCGAAGCTTAACGAACAACTCTCTGACATGACATCAAAAATTAAAGATAAATTAGGCAATATCGATCCGAGCTTCTGGGAAAAAGTAAAAGAATTTTTTAGAAATATGGCTGAATCACTTAAATCTTTGTTTAGTTAAGATGTCATTGTGGTACGTTATAGGGTAGAAGTATACCTACAAAGGAGAGATACGAATGAGTGAAAATAAAGACATGGAACAGCGTGAAGGATTAGATTTTGAGCTCGCGGAGTTAGGCGGAACGAAGTACGCGTATCAGTATAAAGTAGCTGGTGATGTAAAAGCGGAAATCGAATGGACTGAAGAAAATGGGATCATGACGATGACACATACGTATACAGACGATTCACTACGCGGTCAAGGTGTCGCCAAAAAATTGCTTGACCAAGCAGCCGATAATGCACGTGAAAAAGGATTGAAGATGAAAGCGGTTTGTTCGTATGTCGTGAATGCGTTCGACCGAAGTGATGAATACAACGACGTAAAAGCATAAGTGGTTTTACTGAATGGCTACGCGTTAAAAGTTCCCCATCACTTTATGAAACTTTTCTCATTTTTGTACGTATAGTTAATAGAGAAAAAACTAGCAGAAGAGGATGAAGTGGAATGATTAATCGTACGGCAGAGCGCGTACTCGGTATCATATCGGCTGTTTTATTGACACTGAGCGTTTTAGGTGCTGCGTTAGTAGCATTCATTTGGAATATGGCAAGCACGGATCCAACATTCATGGATGAATTCCGTAAAGGCATTGTGAGTGAAGGAGTATTAAACACTGAAGAAGTGGATATGTTCATGTCGTTTATGGGCTCTTTTTCTACTATCATATGGGTTTTGGTAGTGGTAGCATTTATAGGTTTAGTATTGAATATTATTGGTCTAGTAAAAGTTTGGAACAATAAGAATCCAAAAACGGCTGGTATATTATTCATTGTTGCAGGCCTGTTAGGTGGATTCCTATCCTTGCCATCCATCCTACTCTACATCGCGGCCATTCTTTGTTTCACAAAGAAACCCCCAATGGCTCCCGAACCTTCATCTGATGAATACGTCTCAACACAATCTAACTGGATGAACTAAATACTAACTGACATTAAAAGACCCTTTTCTTTAAGAAAAGGGTCTTAAGTATACGGTCTAGTAGTTACTCTGTAATTAAAGAAAACATGCTAGTTTATCTTAAGTGAAAGACGACCATAATCACTAGAAAGTGTCCGATTGAGTAGTAGTAAACGGTGTCTTTCTAGTAACTCATCTACACTTTGGTCAAGTATGTGCAGGTTGTGTGATGGGCAATGAATAATGAAGAATGTTCACGGAAACACCTTCAAATAATTCAGGGAACGACTCAACAAAATTAAATCCTTGTTTTGCATAAAAGTCTTGAAGTGCTATATCATTTTGATCGACATACACATCGACATTTACAGCTTCCTGTAACGTTACAAGTGCTTCTTTTAACAATGCTTCCTCGTATCCGCTACTCCAATACCCAGGAAGCATATGAAGCGCTGTTAATTCACTCTCACCATCTACATCAATCGGCGTATAGCTTAAATATCCGATAGAATTCCCTAGCTCGTCTATTGCGAGCAATACCATGGTCTTTTCCAATTGCTTCTTCAGCATTAAATCAGAATACGTACGCTCAATATATGCTTTGATCACTTCTGTAGGTATATGTTGTTGAAATGTATGTTGCCATGCCGTATGGGCAATCTGTTGAACATCTGGAATGTCTTCTACTGTCATTTTACGAATCATAGTGATCTCACCTCTAGTTCTCTTTCTACATAGTATAACAAATTAGGCTTTGCAAAACTACTATGCGGTGAAAACGCTAATGACTCCTGAAGTAACTAATAAACTATGATCTATTCGTAAAATAAGAAATGATCTTCAAAAGTCATTTGCATCCTAAGTTTACAATTACAAAGCAACTAACCAAGCCGTAGACGTTTGAAAGTGAGACTGCGGGGTATATTAAGCAGTAGGTAGAAATTCGCTACAATTACATTACGATGGAGGATGGTAAATATGGCTAAAAAATCAAATGGGTTATTATTCGCAACGCTTGCAGCAGGTGCTTACGCTTTCTTTAGTAAAAAGGAAAATCGTGATAAGGCAATGGAAACAGTAGGTGTGTTGAAAGAAAAAGTAGACACATTTGTTAATAACAATAAATTGGTTGACCAAGCGACTGAAAAAGTTGGACATTCAGATCCGACAGATTTGAGAGATAACAACATGGTATCTGAGGGAGCACAGACAAGTGTTCATTACTACAACCAAGAAGTACAAGATCCAGATAAAAATGCCGCAAAAAAAGATGGTCTTTACAAGAAAAACGAAGATACGAACGATAATAAACCGCTATATAACAAAGATGAATCAACTAAGGAAGCGGAAAAAAATAATAAATCCAACTAAACCTCATCATAGTAAAATACTAAAAGCGCCCCTTTAAAAGGGGCGCTTTAATACATATATAGCGTTAACTACATAAGGGGTAGATAATTGTGGGGGGTAAGGTAAAATAATGTATATATAGTAATAGATCTTGCGTAGTCATATATATAGAATGAGTGGGGTGATACTCATGACGAGCAAGAATATAGAAACGTCTAATTTGGATTTAATCCGTGTTATTGAGAAAGAAGGAAACACAGAGCAAGCGAAGTTGTTTTTTCATCTAGAAAAAGAATTTCTTACGCAGATCTTCAATCTGGAGAAAGACGGTGCACGTTCTAGTCTTAAGGAAATAAGGGGGATTCTGTATGAATATAAACCTAGACATTCATATGAAATCGTAAAATATTATTTTATTATCCTTTCTTCCATTATCACAAGACGCTTACAAAAGGAATCTATTTTTACTGAAGGAAATGCCTTTATCTTTAATGTGGCTTGTATAAAAATGATCGAAACCAATCTGCATAGAGAAAACTTGGTGGAAATTGGAGACGAATTAGTCGAGTTTTACTGTTACATCTTGAAAGGGAAAATAAAACCTTCCCTGACGCATGAAACGGTTAATGAAGTCATTCAGTACATAAATGAAAATGTTGAAAACCCATTAATCGTTGAAGAAATTGCAAAGCAGTTCAATGTTAGTACAAGTCACCTTTCTCGCATATTCCGAGAACATACATCTGTTACATTAGTTGAATATATTACAATCCGTAGAATAGAAGAGATACAGTTTTATTTACGTTTCTCTACTATAAAGATTGCAGAAATTGCAGAGAGATTTCATTTTTGTAATCAAAGTTATTTCACACGTGTCTTTAAGAAGTATACGGGATTAACACCTAGACGCTTTCGGAAGGACTTAGATAGAAATTACTTTCAATTTACTTTTAAAAAAGGTGATTCGCTGTAAATTTACCGCTGTTTGCTGTATACTTTTCTTTAGTTTGAGATAGCGTAGGTGAAATCATTGAAGAAAAGAATAGGACTCGTAAGTTTACTAGCAATTACTGCTGTGTTTTTAAGTGGTTGTTCAGGTGTAGAAAACAAAACAGGTATTTTTTACAGTACATTTGTTAGACCGATGGATTGGCTGCTTCATTATCTAGGGGAAGCGTTCAATGGGAATTATGGCTTTGCGATCGTACTGATTACCGTAGCGATTCGTGTAGTTTTGATGCCGTTGATGTTAAAGAACTATAAATCTCAACAAGAGATGAAGGTAAAGATGGATGGATTAAGACCAGAAATGGAAGATATCCAAAAGCGTATGAAAGCATCTAAGGAAGCTCAGGATAAGGAAGAGCAAATGAAGCTTCAACAGGAAATGATGGGATTGTATTCTAAGCATGGTGTCAATCCGTTAAACATGGGTTGTTTACCGCTTGTAATTCAAATGCCAATCATCATGGGCCTATACTTTGCTATACTTTATGCACCACCTGAAGTGAAAAACCATGAATTCTTGTGGTTTAAACTAGGTGAACCCGATATTATTATGATGTTAGTAGCCGGAGCTGTGTACTTTGTCCAAGCACGCGTGTCATTGTGGACGATGCCTGAACAGCAACAGAAACAAATGAAGTTATTTATTTACATGTCACCTATTATGATTATGTTCATTTCGTATACTGTAATGGCTGCATTACCACTCTATTGGGCAGTCGGAGGATTACTGTTAATTTTCCAAACGTATCTTGGACGTAAATTTTACTTTAAACATGTTGAACCGCCAGTAGCGGAAGAAAAGTAAGGTACTCTGAAAGCTGGTGCATACCGGCTTTTTTTTGTTGCCAACAATGGAAAGGAAGAGTTGCATGAAATTGAAATGGATCATGGGCTTGGCAATTACAGCTTCTGCCGCCGCAGCGCTGTACTTTATCATCAAGTTAAATTTAGAATTCGCCATTTTGTTCATGCTCATCATGTTTACCTTCACCAATGCCGCACGAACCATTATGTATAGAAACGAAGGTTTGATGCGTGAAGCGAAATGGATGCTTTGGATGGCACTAGGTTTCGGAGTAGGTTCACTAGGAGCATTAGCGTACATCTTACTGTTTTAAGCAAAGGAAAGGCCGCAATTAAAACAGCGGCCTTTCCTTTTATTCAATTTTACGAGAAATATGATGCCTTGTTCCAAAACTTACCGTCAATGCTCCTACGGAACAAAAAGCCATAATGAGGAATGCAAGGCGGGGTGACTGGTCATACAAGTATCCGGCAGGGAATGTCAAAATCGCGATACTGAGACTCAATGCCACGGCTGCATAGACACCTTGCGCAGGAGCGATGAGACGATGTGGCACGCTCTTTGATAGGTATTGAATGAATGCAAAATGTGCCATGCCGAATGATACCGAGTGAAGAACTTGTGTTGCAATAAATACACTAGTCATTGGGAAGAGAAAAATGGAAATCCAACGAATGGAAGAACCAATTGCGGCTATTAGGAAAATCGTCGACGTCTTAACACCGGTAAGCAAACGATCCGCCTGTGTGAAAAATATGATTTCAAACAGCACTGCGATATTGAGGATCAATCCGATATAAAAACCGTTGATTCCCATGTCATCCAAAAAGATAAACCCATAGTTATAATACGAAGCATGTGAGCCTTGCAGTAAAATCGCAATACATAAGACGATTACAAACGATTTATTGGCGAATAAAGCTCGCAGCTGACCCTTCTGTGCTACGGAATCTCCAACTGGATGGTATTGCAATACGACAGGAACGGATTGAAAGGAAAATATCAAGCCCATACCGAGTCCGATGATCATCATATACAAAATGGCTTGTTCACTCCAGATTGCCGTTACCGTACCGATCAAGAGCAGGGCGACAGTGTAGCCGATTGAACCGAATGAGCGGCTCTTGCCATAATGAATTTGTCCATGTTGCATCAATAAAGATGCACCACTTTCCACGCTCGGAAGAATGATAGGATAAATGGAGCTGAATAAAATCGTCAATCCAAATAGAATCGCAAAAGGACTTTCGGGAATATAAGCAAGCGCGAGAACGAAGGATAAAAAAATGGTCCAACGTATAACATGCAGGAGTGACATATTTCGTGTAGCGTACGGAAATAGGAAGAACGTGGAAAAAGACCTAACGATCATCCCTACACCCATCATGACGCTAGCTTGTGTTACCGAAAGACCTTTTGCTGAAGTCAGCCAACCTGTCCAATAAGGTAAAAAGATCCCCCATGTAAAGAAAAATATAAAAAAGCTCATCGAGAGCCAACGTTGATTATTCACATGCACTACCTCACAATACTGGCTGAATCTTAAGTTACGTAAATACTAGCATAGACAGACGAAAAAGAAAAATGGTGATACACTAGAATACGTAGTTTGAAACAGAGCATAATTTGGATTTAAAATAGACTGGTAGTGTAATAAGCGATTTAGAAAGAAAGCAGGGTATAGCATGAGAAATAAAAACGATGAATATTCCGCCAAGAAGCGTAGGCGGAAAAACAAATGGATAGATGGTGGGATTGTTCTTCTCTTAATTATCCTTTCGGGTAGTGTGTTATGGATAGGAACGAACGGCTGGAGCGTAGAAAATGCGGTTGATCGTATTCAAAATGGATCAAAACCAACTGTCGACTTTCTTGAAATAGAAGGGCCTTCGGATTCAGAGAGTACGGGTCCGACAAAGCGTAGCCAGGAAAATACATCCCCATCAGACATGCCGAGTGAAGCGCCACTTCGGAAGCCAGAAGATCCATTAATCAGAGAAGAAATACAAGAAGAAAAGTCTATAGGGCCAGCAGTGCCACAAAAACCAATAAAACCTTCCAATCCCACTGGTTATATAAAAGGGCAAAAGTTACCTAAAGAACCGAAGCTCATTAAAGGTGTATTGCTTGTCAATAAACAATATCCTTTACCGAAAGACTATGCCCCTGGAGAAAGCGCAGAAGCGAGAGAAGCATTCAATGAGTTAGCAGCAGAAGCCGTTATATCGGGCATTAATCTGCAGGCGTTCAGTACGTATCGTTCGTATGAATATCAAACCACCTTATACAACCGTTATGTGGATAGAGATGGGCGAGAGGCGGCCGATCGTTATAGTGCACGCCCTGGATATTCTGAGCATCAGACAGGGCTCGCATTTGATATAGGTGAAGTCAATCATGAAAAACATTGGGCGTCTAATTCGTTCGGTGATACGGAAGCGGCTAAGTGGCTTGCTGCCAATGCCCATCGATTCGGATTTATCCTTCGCTATCCTAAAGGGAAAGAAGAAATGACTGGTTACATGCATGAATCTTGGCACTATCGGTATATCGGAAAAGATACAGCTGAACAACTATTTAAACGTGGCATTACTCTAGAAGAATATTTGGGTGTACGGTAAAAACAGCCGATAGAAGATCAGGATCTTCTGTCGGCTGTTTGGTTTATAAGATGGGGGAAAGTAAGCGAGAGATGGATTCCTTCACTTTAATCAATCGTTCACGCTCCAAATAAGCATCTAATGTCAGCTCGGTTGAATTTTGAATATCTTCTTCAAAAATCTCTGCCAACTCATGTGATTTTTCTCGATCATAAATGAAAGCATTCACTTCGAAATTCAAGCGGAAACTACGGACGTCTATATTTGCAGTTCCTACTGACGAAACTTTATCATCCACTACGATTTGCTTAGCATGGATGAAACCATTTTCATAAATATATATTCTCGCTCCAGCTTTTAATAAAATACCAACATTCGAATAGGTCGCCCAGTAAACAAACATATGATCCGGCTTATTAGGAATCATAATTCGCACGTCTACACCCGATAGACACGCGATTCGGAGTGCATCAAGCATACTCGTATCAGGAATAAAATAAGGCGTCTGAATATAGATGTAGTCTTGTGCCAAAAATATCATTTTCAAATAGCCATCTTTAATATCTTCCCACTCCGAATCAGGTCCGCTAGACACAATCTGCAAGCCGACATCCCCTTTGCGAGGAATCGCAGGGAAAAATCGTTCATTGTATTGAATATTTGTTTTAGGAGAAGCTTGATTCCAATCGAGTATAAAGCGCGTTTGTAATGGATGAACTGCACTTCCCTCTATTCGGAGATGGGTATCGCGCCAGTAACCGAATTTCTTGCTAAGACCCAAATATTCATCCCCAACGTTAAATCCACCGATGTAACCAATTCGTCCATCGACAATTACAATCTTCCGATGATTCCGGTAATTTAAACGTGGATTGATCAATGGTAGCAAGGCGGGGAAGAACGCTGCCACTTCACCACCGCTATCGATCAATTCATGAAAATTTTTCACATGCAAACCACGTGAACCAATATCGTCAAACAGCATTCGGACTTTTACACCCGATTTCGCTTTACTGATTAGAATCTTTTCGATCTGCTTTCCTATGCCATCCAGTCGGAAAATATAATACTGAATATGGATATGATCACGAGCATTTTCTAAGTCTTGCAGTAATGCGTCGAATTTATCACGACCATCCGTATATACCTTCACATCATTATCTTGTGTTAATACGGAATGATTATTACGTAAATGTAAGTAAATCATATCGTCATATTCTTCCGTATCGGTCTTTAGAAACTCAAACGTCTCATTTTCAATAGCCTCGAGTTGATAATTAATCAGCTTTTCAATACCAATCTTACTCCTACCTTCCCAGCGGAATAAGTGCTTTTCACGCAATTGGCGGCCGAGTAATAAATAGATAATGAAACCTAAAATCGGAACAAAGAACAGCACGAGGAGCCATGCCCAAGTACTTGTAGGATCCCGACGCTCTAAAAATATCAACGCAATGGCGAGAAATATATTAATAATCAACGTGCTTGTGATAATCAAACTAATAACTTGCGTCATATGCTTCCTCCCATAGGGTATATACTATTCCTTTAGTATAACGGAGTTGCGAATAAATAACCTATTTATAGTGTAATATGAAGCTTCTTACGCTTCATATTACACAATTGGGTCTGTTGTGTTTCGCAAAGAGCGTGTAGATTTCCGGAAAATAAATACGAGTCCTATGGATAGTAGAGCTATGATGGCGGAAACAAAGTACATATTTCCTGCCTGCATGGTGAATACCCACGTAAATAACAACGGTCCAATAATACGTCCCATATTATCCATCGAGTATGAGAGACCTGCCGCAGTACCATACATACCACCTGATTCTTTCGTTGTAAGAGATACGAGTACTGTCCGAACTAGTGCATTACCGGCGGTGAATACGCTCATCGCAAAACCTGCCCAAAGCAAGCTTGTGGAAAATGGAATGAGTATAAGTCCAATTGCCGTAACGACTTGCGCAACGATAATCCACGAAGTTTCCGTTCCGTTTTTGACACGTCGTACCACGCCGCCTTGAATGGCTGCATCTACTAAGCCACTAGCCATAAATAAATACCCAAGTTGCAATGGCGTGATTTGAATCTTATCTATTTGAAAGAGTTGGAATGTTGCTTCCACACCAGCAAGTAAAAAAGTAATAATGAATGAAGTGATAAATAGATAACGAATACGATACGTCCATAGAATAGAGGCACCTTTGGGAATAATTGTCCGTTTATTTCCTTCACTATGACGTTTTGGCTCTTTCAGAACAATCATAGCGTACACTGCTAATAATAACGTTAAAGCACCAGAAGCGATGAATGGTAATTGCAAATGAACGTCACCAAGAATACCACCAATTGCTGGGCCGAAAATAAAGCCAAGACCGATAGACATACCGAGCAAACCCATATATTTATTACGATTCTCCTCAGTCGTGATATCAGCGACAAAACCCGTTACGGCCGTGTACAGCGCACCTGAGAAAATACCCCCTACTACACGTGAAACATAGAGCAATACAATATGGTGCATGAATGCTGCGAATAAAAAGAAACTGACGCTAAAGCCAAGTAATCCAATCATAATCAGTTTCTTTCTACCAGTGCGGTCAGACAGCGCGCCCCATAACGGTGCAGTGAAAAATGAAGACAAGGCATAAATTGTCAGCAAGCCACCGACATGCACTTTCGAAAAGCCTTCAGCGAGTATAACCTCGGGTAGAATAGGGATAATGATGCCGAAGCCAAGATAAACGAAGAACTGGACGGACATTAATAATAAGATCGTTTTCTTCATGTGTAACCTGCTTTCTGAATGAATAGTTTCTTTCTTATCGTACGATGAATAGGAGGATCATTCAAGTAGCAGTAAGGGGATAGAAGCTCCGGTTGGCGGTCGCTTTCCTATGGGCTCTCGGTGAGCCAACCAGGTCGCGAGCTCCCTATTGGTTGGCTCACCGCGGACCCATAAGACACGCGTCCCCTCCGAAACGCAAATCCCCAACCCAACAACCTTGCCAGCCTATCTGTTTAGCTTATTTAATCCTTCACTTCAGAAAAGAAAAAGACTGCCCTTGGAAGTCATTTACGATTCCTCGGGTAGCCTTATATTTTTCTTAATGCAGCTTCACACGCTGCAATCGTAACGCGTTCAATACAACTGACACTGAACTAAATGCCATCGCAGCACCTGCTAACCAAGGAGCTAACAAACCAGCTGCTGCAATTGGAATACCGATCGAGTTATACGCCAACGCCCAGAACAAGTTCTGCTTAATATTTCTGACCGTCAACTCACTCATATTCAGCGTATCCACTACACGCAACAAATCACCATGCATAAGTGTGACGTCAGCCGCTTCCATCGCGACCGCTGTTCCGGTACCCATTGCCATACCAATATCGGCTACCGCAAGAGCGGGTGCGTCGTTTATGCCGTCACCGACCATAGCTACGCGCTTTCCTTCAGCTTGTAAGGTGCGGATGACCTCTGCCTTACGGTCCGGCAACACACCTGCAATGACATGGTCAATGCCTGCGGTATTTGCAATCGCTTTCGCCGTCATATGTTGATCACCAGTCAACATGATGACATCGAGATTCATCGCACGAAGCTCAGCGATTGCTTGCTTCGATGTATCTTTAATGGTATCTGCGACGGCAATAATTGCTTCATGTATACCGTCTACCGCCATGAACATGACGGTCTTGCCGTCGCCTTCCATTTGTTCTACGGAAGCAATTGTAGAATCAAATTCCACGTCATGGAGCGAAAGTAGGTTTCTCGTTCCTAGTAAAATGTTTTGCCCGTCAATTATTGTTTGAATTCCGTAACCGGGAATTGCTTCAAATGACTCAACGGTAGGTAACGAAGAAAGATGCTGCAGCCCATGTGACGTAATGGCTTTTGCCACTGGATGCTCGGAGTCACTCTCAGCCGCAGCAGCAAGTGACAGTAGTGACATACGCTGCTTTTCATTGCGAACGTGGAAATCTGTTAGTTCTGGAAGACCTTTTGTAATGGTTCCTGTTTTATCAAAAACTATCGTATCGATCGACCGAGTTTGTTCCATTGCGACGGCAGTTTTAAACAACACGCCTTCTTCGGCCGCCCGTCCTGAACCTGCCATGATGGAAGTAGGGGTGGCGAGACCAAGCGCGCATGGACAGGCAATGACTAAAACAGCAATCATGCTTGTTAAGGAAGCTTCGAAATCACCAGGTGCAACTATGAAATACCATATGAGGAACGTGATGACCGCAATCCCTACAACGATAGGTACAAACACGCTAGAGATCTGGTCAGCTAGTCTCTGGATCGGTGCTTTTGAACCTTGTGCTTCCTCTACTACGCGAATAATAGTGGAAATCATCGTGTCTTTACCGACATTCGATGCTTTTATTCGTAATGAACCATTGGTGTTCACGGTAGCCGCAAACACTTCATCGCCCTTTTGTTTATCGACAGGTAAACTTTCGCCCGTTAGCATCGATTCATCCACTGCGGAGGCTCCAGATACTACCAGTCCGTCAACGGGAATAGAAGCTCCTGGTCGAATGACGAGAATATCTCCGTGGGTTACTTCATGAATGGATATTTCCACAGCTTCTCCGTTGCGCTCCAGAATAGCCACTTGCGGTTGCAACTTCATAAGGTTTTTGATTGCATCTGAAGACCGGCCTTTTGCGCGTGCCTCGAATAATTTACCTAATAAAATCAATGTAATCAAAACTGCACTTGTTTCGAAATATAAGCCGTGATCTAGTGCGTAACCAGTTAACGTAAGGTAGACCGAATAGAAGTACGCAGCAGATGTACCAAGAACAACCAATACGTCCATATTGGCGCTACCGTTACGTAGTGCTGCATACGCACCTTTATAAAATGTGGCCCCAATCCAAAACTGAACAGGCGTTGCTAGTATCCATTGGAAATATGGATTCATAAAAATTTCGGGCACATACATCCAAGAAGTAAAGGAAAAATGTGCAAACATGGTCCACAAAAGTGGTAATGATAGGATAGATGAAAAAATTAGCTTGCGCATCTTTTCATCAATGTCTTTCTGTCGATAATCTGTTTCACTATCCGATTCTTCTATTCGGGGTGATGCTTCATAACCCACTTTTTTGATCTTCTGCAAAATATCTGCTAATTCTAAAGCGGCTGGATCATAGCTAATATGAGCGGTTTCAAGTGCCAAGTTGACGGTGGCGGATTGAATGCCTGGCATTCGTGACAATACTTTTTCAATTCGCGCGGAACAAGCGGCGCACGTCATACCGCGAATGTTAAGATTCACTTCTTCTATCTGTACGTCATAACCTAGTTTTCGAATTCGTTCTTCCACTTCAGTTAATCCTATTTGGTTGGAGTCAAATGTAACGGCTGCTTTTTCCGTAGCGAAATTGACAGTAGCTGCCGATACGCCTTCCATTTGTTGCAACCCTTTTTCAATGCGGTTAGCACAAGCGACACACGTCATACCTGTAATAGCAATTTCTTTTTTTTGCTCATTCATGATGCTGGTCACCTTTCTTGTTACGCTTCGACATCATATCCTTGATCTTCAATGGCTTCTGTCATTTTTTCAATGGTTACAACAGATTCGTCAAACTGCACGGCTACACTATTCGCTTTCAAATCAACCAAAGCACGTTCTACTCCTGGTAATTCCGTTAATGCACTTTCTACTGCTTGTACACAGTGATTGCATGTCATACCTTTGACATTCAAAGTAGTTGTAGTCATCTCTAATTCCTCCTATTTTCTAATTAATTTAGCTATAGTCTTAGCCAGTTCGTCTAAGACTTCTTCATCGCCTTCAGCTAATCGATTTTTGACACAGCCTTTTAAGTGTCCGTCCAACAAAACATTTGCCACACTGTTTAAAGCAGATTGTGTAGCAGATAGTTGAGTAATAATATCATCACAATACACATCGCGCTCTATCATACCTTTAATGCCTCGTATCTGACCTTCGATACGGTTTAGACGATGACTCAAGTTCGTCTTAATTTCTTCCGGATGATGACTTTTGCGACAAGAAGTTTCTACTGTATCCAGAGAAGGATCTTCAGGTAGTAACGCCACTCGATATCCACCACCTTTCGTGTATATTCAGTTTAATATACGTATAGGGGGTATGTCAAAATATCCAATTTTACGTATTTGGGTTTAAAACTTGCAAAAAAGGTGAAAATGTAACAAAAAAGAAAGATTTAAAAGGTGGTTAGCGTGGTATAATAAGGACCATAATACATTTTAAAAATATAGAACTTCACGAGCAATCAAACGTCTATATAACTGACTAGGAAGGTTGAGGTGGAAGAAGTGGCTAAAGAAATGGATTTCAAGAAAATTATTTCCAACTTGGCGAAGCTTGGTGTTTCCGCAAAACTCACAAAATCCAGAAGTGATATGTTGCAAGCATTGACGCCTGCCGTACAAGCACCACCCGTTCAAGCTAATTAAATAAAAGACCATACGAAAAGCTCACCCCCGATTAAATTTAGGAGTGAGCTTTTCGCGTTAGTTTATGTTTTAAATTTTCTTCACAAACTCCGACTTTAATTGCATGGCGCCAAATCCATCGATCTTACAATCAATATTATGGTCACCGTCGACTAAGCGAATACTTTTCACTTTCGTCCCCATTTTCAATGGATTGGAACTTCCTTTTACTTTTAAATCTTTAATGACCGTTACAGAATCTCCATCTTGTAACACGTTGCCATTTGCATCCTTGATCTCTGGCATACCTGTTTCATCGTGTTCTTCCGTCGATCCAGGCATCCATTCGTAGGCGCACTCTGGACAAACAAGAAGGTTTCCATCTTCATATACGTATTCAGATTGGCACTTCGGACAATTTGGTAAAGTTGACATAAAAAAACCTCCCTTTCCTATACATTCTACACAATTTATGGTTGCTCGGAAAGGGAGTCAGATTCGTTTGATGTTAGTCATTGTCATCCGCGTCGAATAAATACGTTCGCTGATGGAACTTCATACTGAAGATCAAGCCGATTGCTAACATATTACTGAACAAGGAACTTCCTCCATAACTGATAAATGGAAGAGGGATACCTGTAATAGGTAACAGCTGTATATTCATCCCGATGTTTTCAAATACGTGGAACGCAATCATCGCAATGACACCCGTACAAACATACACACTGAACGGATCGTGCAAAGAAAGAGCAACTTTCGTTAAATGGTAAATTAAAATGAAATACAGTGTGATAACTAAACAAGCACCGATAAAACCGTATTCTTCTCC
Organism: Sporosarcina sp. P16b; assembly: GCF_002743065.1. NCBI lineage: Bacteria > Bacillati > Bacillota > Bacilli > Caryophanales > Caryophanaceae > Sporosarcina > Sporosarcina sp. P16b. The sequence continues at coordinate 51,660 of NZ_PDYO01000011.1, forward strand.
TATTACACTGAAGATAAAGTCCGTGTGGTTCTCGGGGATGTATACAACGCGCTCCAGAAAGCCTTTACCCGTCAGTTGTCCTGAGCCTATTGCGGTCATTGCCGTAATCAAGTTATACCCTTCATCTGTTGGATAAGAGTAGGGGTCGAGCCACGAATAGACACGTTTGAACTGATAAGGTGAAAACCCGAAATTATCGAGCAAATCTTGTGCGAATAGTGACATCCACAGTAACCCGCCTGCGGCTGCGGCTCCTAAGGTAAAGATAGGTACGAGTAATTTCCATGAGATACCGGACACGATGACGATAGCAGCGGTAATCGAAATGAAGACGAGTGAAGTTCCAAGGTCGGGCTGCTTCATGATAAGAAACAACGGAACGACAAGCATTAGCGCAATTTTACCGAGCAACTGTAGATCTGTCGTATATGTTCTGTTTAACGAGCGTTCGTTATGTGTGCTGACCAACTTGGCAAGTCCGATAATAAAGAATGTCTTAATGAACTCGGCAGGCTGGATTGTCCCAATGACGGGTAAATGCAACCAACGTTTTGCGCTATAGCGCATTTCTGCAATTTGCCCTGGACCGCCGGGTGCCAACATGAGAAAAATCAACAAGAAAATACCAAAGCCATAGAAATACCAAGCGAACTTTTTATATTGATCGGGTTCAAAATACATGACCATTGCTACGATGAAAGAACCGAGTATATACCATCTCACTTGTTTTAAAACGAAATTCTGTGTATATTGCTCGGAGGTTTGAGCGGATCCAATGACGAAAAAACTGACAATCGCGAAAAGTAAAATGATAAAGGCAAGTGTCCAGTCGAATCGTTCACCTAGCCTGTTTGATTGTTTCAATTATGAAATCACCTTTTCTTAAGCTAGTATTCTCTTATTATAATTACCTATTATATAGCAAAACTTTTTAAGAAGTACACCCATTAATAGACGAGTTGTGAAATGATTGGTTTCTACGAAAAGGAAAAGAAGTGGAGAACGTTGGTTTTTCATTCATGAATTGGCACTGTTCATGGTAAACTGTATGAATGAAAACTACGGAATGTGAGGAGATTACATGAAAAGACGGTTAGGTTTAGTATATGGCGGGAAATCCGCGGAGCATGAAGTGTCGCTTTCTACAGCGCGCGCAGTAACAGAGGCGGTTGATTTAAGTAAATATGAAGTATTACCAATCTATATTACGATGCAAGGTGAATGGCTGAAAGGGGAGCCATTGACTGGACCGGTCACGGAGATTGAGGCATTACGTCTGAAAAGTGAACAACCACAGCCCGATCATATTGAAAGTTTTTTGCAAGGAGATATGCCTGATGTTGTTTTGCCGCTTCTTCACGGAACGAACGGAGAAGACGGAACAGTACAAGGACTATTTGAAGTCTTAAATATTCCATACGCAGGGAACGGAGTGCTCGCTTCTTCAGCAGGTATGGATAAAGTCGTCATGAAACAATTATTCGCACAAGCAGGGTTAGCACAAGTTGCATATGTCCACTTCATTCGCAGTACGTGGAAAGAACACGCTGAGCAATTATTAGATCAAGCGGAACACGAACTTACGTATCCAATGTTCGTCAAACCGGCCAACCTTGGATCAAGTGTAGGTATCAGTAAAGCAGATGATCGCAAATCGCTCAAAAAAGCGATTGAGTTGGCATTGAAATTTGACCGCAAAATCATTGTAGAGCAAGGAATTGTGGCACGTGAAATTGAAATGGCGGTTTTGGGTAACGACCATCCTGAAGTATCGGTAGCAGGAGAAATCCGTCCGGTTGCTGACTTTTACGACTATGAAGCGAAATATAAAGACCAAAGCACGGAGTTATCTATTCCAGCAGAAATGCCCAATGTAGTTGCAGAGCATATGAAAGATATGGCAATCCGTGCATTTAAAGTTCTGGACTGTTCAGGACTCGTACGTGCAGACTTTTTCGTCACGACAGACAACGAAGTATTGATCAATGAAGTAAATACATTACCTGGCTTCACACCGACAAGTATGTTCCCATTACTGTGGCAAAAGTCTGGATTGACTTATCCAGAATTAATTGATCAGCTAATTGAACTGGCAGTAGAACGTCATACAGAAAAACAACAACTACAATATACAATGGACTGAGTGGAGGAAGAAACGTGAAACGAAATCTATCAACGATCCAGCAATGGCTTCAGGCAGAAGGACAGCATATCGCAGAGCAACAAGTGACAGGTGTCTGCATCGATTCACGGAATGTGAAAGCGGGGGACTTGTTCATCCCTTTTAGAGGTGAACAAGTAAATGGTCATCAATACGTTAAAGGGGCAATTGAGCAAGGTGCAATCGCGTCACTTTGGCTAAAAGATGAACCTAATCCACCGGCAGGTCTACCTCTTCTATTCGTCGAGGATTCAGAGCTCGCATTACAGCAAATGGCCCGTAGCTACCGAAGTGAATTAAGGTGTACTGTCATCGGAGTCACAGGGTCGAATGGTAAAACGTCGACTAAGGATTTGATTGCAGGGGTATTGTCACCTTATCGCAAGGTCAAGAAAACGGAAGGTAACTTCAATAATGAGCTTGGCTTGCCATTGACGTTATTATCTGTTGAAGATGACACAGAAGTCGCTATTCTTGAAATGGGGATGAGCGGCTTTGGAGAAATTTCATTTCTATCAACGCTTGCTCAACCACAGTTTACAGTCATAACCAATATTGGTGAGGCACATATGCAAGACCTAGGTTCACGCGAAGGGATTGCAAAGGCAAAGTTTGAAATCATCGACGGTCTGGTGAGTGGCGGTATGTTGCTTTACGATGGTGATGAACCGTTATTAAAAGAATTAGTACATCAACAGTCAAGTTTGCGAAGTGTGTCATTCGGTTATGAACAGGCTGATTTGACTGCGCAACAAATTATATCTACCGATAAAGGTAGTGCATTCACTGTAACCGGTAAGCTTGAAGGGCAGTTTACCATTCCTGTTTACGGTTCTCATCAAGTGAAGAATGCACTGGCCGCGATTATAATCGCAAACGAGTTAGGTCTAACAGAAAAACAAATTGAAGAGTCATTGAGTGAAACAACATTAACGGATATGCGCATGCAACCTATAGCGGGGAAAAACGGTTCATTACTAATTAATGATGCATACAATGCTGCGCCCACTTCCATGCGTGCGGCGTTCCGTTTTATTGATGAAACGTCAGTCAAACAAAACAAGTGGCTTGTCCTTGGGGATATGCTAGAGCTTGGTACCGATGAACAGCGCTACCATGAAGAGCTCGCGGAAGAATTGAATACTATGAACGTAAGTGGGATTGCGCTATTTGGACCCCGTATGAAGTGGTTGTCAAACCAGTTGAAGGATTACCCTGGAGAAATTATGTGGACTGCGAACGACACGGTATTGCTTGCGGATGCATTGCGCCCAAAACTAACGGATCAGACAGTGGTGTTGTTTAAAGGGTCTAGAGGAATGAAACTAGAACGGATCATAGAGATACTCGCAGAGGAAAAGTTGTGACAACAGGTGTTCTCATCATTCACGGATTCACGGGTGGTCCTTTTGAAATCGCACCGTTCAAAAGATTTCTAGAGAATCATACCAATTGGAAAATAGTCGTGCCTGTTTTACCGGGGCATGAAATGGATCTAGGCGTACAGAAAGGCTCCGCCAAGTCATGGATGATGGTGGCGGAATTAGCATTACGAAAACTACAGAAAGAAGTGGATGACGTCGTAGTCGTCGGCTTCTCTATGGGGGGCTTGATCGCTATGTATTTGGCACTACGCTACCCAATAAAAAAGCTTATTTTACTAAGTGCTGCGGCGAAGTATATTAGTCCGCGTATTTTATTAGATGATGCCAGAATCATGATGAGGTCGTTTAGACGTAGGAACTATCCTGCAGACTCGTTTTATCATCTGTATAACTATAAGCTGACAAATACACCTGTTCGTGTAGCAATAGAGTTTTTACGCGTCCTTCGCTTAGTGCGGCGGTATTATCATCAAGTCAAAACACCTGTTTTTATCGTGCAAGGAGAGCAAGATGGAATCGTTCCCGCATTTACGGCAGAGTTACTATACGAGCAACTCGGATCAAAAGAAAAACACTTGATTTATTCGAAGAATGGCAAACATCATATTTGTTATAGCGAAGATCGCCATGTGTGGTTCCCGAAAGTACTGAAGTTCATGGACGAAGACTGATTAATGGAACTTAAGCGGATTCGTTGCAGTCTTGTGTAAGCCATGGTAGAATGATGAAAGGAATTGGATACATTTACACGGCACTCTTCCGTTATATTATACGGAGAGTACTTTTTTTTGAATAAAACGGTGATTAGTAGGCAGACTAGCAATGATTTGCTGTTTTCACCGCTCGGCAAGGACCGAGCTTTCCTTGTATGTCACGGGTTTTACATTGTGCTGTATAAAAATCTGGACGCAATTACGATAAGTGTAATTGATATGACCCCTCTCAACCACAAGAATCCTTCTAGAAGATTCTTTTAACAAACCAGAGATGGATATATCGGAAACGCTCCCAACTTTCAAAGTACATGGCTCGAATTTGCCGCGCTTTCATTTGCAGATGTAACCAATTGTCAAATGGAGAAATAAAGGAGAATGAATATTTTGACTAAGTTTTCAGAATTAAATATTAGTGAAACAACACAAAACGCTTTGCTACGCATGGGGTTTGAAGAGGCAACGCCAATCCAAGAAGGTACAATCACTTTTGGTATGGAAGGCCGCGACGTAATCGGGCAAGCGCAAACAGGTACTGGTAAAACAGCAGCATTTGGTATTCCGATCATTGAAAAGTTGGATCCGAAGAGTACTGCGGTTCAAGCGCTGGTCATCGCACCAACTCGTGAATTGGCAATCCAAGTATCAGAAGAAATTTATAAAGTCGGCTACGGTAGCCGTGCGAAGGTTCTTTCTGTTTATGGCGGACAAGAAATCGGACGTCAAATTCGTGCACTTCGTAATAATCCAAACATCGTAGTCGGTACACCGGGACGTATTTTGGATCATATCAACCGTAAAACATTGAAGCTTGATCACGTACAAACACTTGTTTTGGACGAAGCAGATGAAATGTTGAACATGGGATTCATCGAAGATATCAATACAATTCTTGCAAGCGTACCGGCCGAGCGTCAGACGTTGCTATTCTCAGCAACTATGCCTGCTCCAATCCGTAAAATTGCGGAAACTTTCATGAGAAACCCAGAAATGGTGAAAATCAAATCAAAAGAAATGACTGTTGAGAACATTGAACAGTTCTTCGTAAAGTCTCATGAACGTGAGAAATTTGATGTGTTATCAAGATTGTTGAACGTTCAACAGCCTGAATTGGCTATCGTATTCGGACGTACAAAACGTCGGGTAGACGAGTTGGCTCATGCGCTAAGTATCCGCGGCTATATTGCTGAAGGAATTCATGGTGACTTGACACAAGCAAAGCGTATGTCAGTTTTGCGTCAGTTCAAAGACAATAAAATCGATGTACTTGTAGCGACAGATGTAGCTGCACGTGGATTGGATATCTCAGGCGTAACACACGTTTACAACTTTGACATTCCACAAGATCCAGAGAGCTATGTTCACCGTATCGGTCGTACAGGCCGTGCTGGTAAAAACGGAGTGGCTGTTACATTCGTAACACCACGTGAAATGGGTTATCTTCGTATCGTTGAGGAAACGACTAAGAAGCGTATGACTCCATTACGCCCACCAACTTCTGACGAGGCATTGCTTGAACAGAAGAAAAATGCAGTGGATTCCTTGGTGGAAGTAATTGAACAGAACAATTCAGAGGATTATGCTGGATTAGCAGCACAATTGCTTGAGAAACATGATGCGAAAGAAGTTGTGGCGGCAGCACTTAAGTCATTGACTAAGAGTGTTGATGAAACTCCTGTAAGTATTTCAGAAGAGCGCCCACTACCTTCACGCAGACCATCTTCATCGCGTTCCGGTGGCGGCTATAAAGGCGGCAATCGTAGCGGTGGCGGACGTTCTCAAGGAGGACGCGGCAGAAGTTCATCAGCTGGCGGATCAACTAGACGTAGTAGCGGACCTCGCGATGGCGCTAGAAGAGATGGCGCATCAAGACGTAGCAGTAGCACTCGTTCAGAACGCTAAGAAAAAAATATAAAATCCGGGCCTGCATTATAGCAGCCCGGATTTTTTTGTCGTGAATATGATATGATCGATGAGAATGAAACGTTTTTACAATTGTTACGTATATATAAATAGAAATTCGAAATGAGGTGGTCTTGTGAGACGACAACCTTCAAATCAACTATCCAGAAAAGGATTAACAGTTTGGAGACTGTATGGAACGATTCAAAGTGTGATTATACTAGCAATCGCAATCGGTTTAGGTTTTTTATCATATTTTTTTGATTGGCCAATTTGGATTATAATCGTCGTTGCGGTGGTTGTATTATTACATGCGTATTTATCAATTTATTTATTCCCGAAAATTCGTTGGCAACGTTGGCGCTATGAAGTGCGTGAAGCGGAAATTGAGCTTCAACATGGATTATTCATCGTCAATCGTACGCTCATTCCGATGGTGCGCGTTCAGCACGTGGATACAGCGGAAGGACCTATTTTACGTAAGTATGGTCTGGCCTCCATCACGATCTCTACTGCAGCGACTAATCATTCCATTCCTGCGCTTGTGACGGAAGAAGCAGATGAACTACGCAACCGTATTTCCACGTTTGCAAGGGTGGCGAAAGATGATGTCTGAACCACGTTATAAACTTCATTGGATATCAGCTGTTGTCGAGACGGCGAAAGCATTAAAAGAGTTGATCGGTCCGTTCGTCATCTTGGTTTTCGTGAATGGTTTCAAAGGAGAAAGTACAGCGCCGTGGTATATCCAGTATTGGTCGTTGATTTTATTTGGCGTGCTTCTCGTATTTACATTAGTTTCGGGTATTGTGAAATGGCGCCGTTTTGATTACTGGTTTGAAGATCAGGAGTTGCGCATCGTATCGGGTTTGTTTGTACGGAAAAAACGTTACATTCCATTCGAACGTATTCAAAGTCTAGATTACACAGAAGGTATTTTTCATCGGCCATTTCAGTTGGTTAAGGTCAAAATTGAAACAGCAGGTTCGTCATCCGGTAAAGATGCAGAAGCTGAATTAACTGCAATCACGAAGGAAGCGGCGCAACAAATTGAAAAAGAAATTAAGCAGTCGAAGAAAATGAAAGTTCTAGGTCCGGAACCGGCATTATTTGATCAAATAGAGTGGCAGTTGATACGAGAGCCGGAAGAAGTGCAGATAGCGCAGCAACCAGCATCAGTAATTTTCTCTATGACGACCAGTGACTTGCTTATGCTTGCAACAACTTCCGGTGGGATTGGAGTTATTTTATCCGGTGCGATCGTATTCCTGTCGCAAATTGAGGAACTCATTCCGTATGACTGGTTGTTTGGAGAACTGAAATCTTTCATCCGCATCGGTGTTTTCGTCGTTGCGATTTTAGTAGTACTTGGTTTCCTGATCGTTTGGTTGTTATCTGTCGCAATGACATTCTTTGCAAATTATGATTTCAAAGTCATACGTGAGAAAGATAATTTAGTCATCACGCGCGGGTTGCTCGAGAAGAAGCGAGTTACTGTGCCATTAAAACGTGTACAAAATATCACCATCACCGAAAATCCTATCCGTCAGCTATTCGGCTATGGCGCAGTCATCATCAATAGTGCGGGAGGAGTGGGAGAAGGTTCACGAATCAAACTTTTCCCGTTGGCAAAACGAAATAGCATGATTGAACCATTGCAGGAGCTATTTCCAAATATGGATTTCAGTGAACCGACAAAGAAAATTGGCGGAAGAGGAAAACGTTTCTATTATCGTTTTAAGTTACTTGTCACACTACTACCGATAGGGATTGTCTCGTACAACTTTTTCCCATATGGATTGCTTATGTTGCTACTATTACCATTAGTAGGGTTGCACGGTATATGGCAATACAAAACAGCGGCCTATACCATCTTGACGAAACAATTGACGATGCGTTTTCGCACAATCAGCCGACAGACGGTGTTTACGGAGAAGAACCGGATTCAGTCAATGGAGTTAGATCAGAATTATTTCCATCGGAGAAAAAAGGTCGCGACCCTTACGGTAAACGTCAAATCTGGCATGACACTTGATGCCCCAGCCATTCGCCACATGCCGCAGGAGGACGCAGAAAAGTTCTTGTCTTGGTATGAGTTCCATCCAGAAAGCACAGAATCGCAAATAGAGCCAGACAACTAAACTTGTCTGGTTTTTGGTTCTCAATGAAAGTAGAAAGGCTGACAGGGGGTAGTGGAAATCCCCTCGTACTCACTAATTCACTCTCTACTTCATCGCAATTCAAAAAGTCAGACAAGGATACACCCTGTCTGACTTTGCATTACACTACTTTTTTCGCCAACTGACAATGTTCTTCGGATTGAAGTAGCTTAGCCCAATCAGGAAGCCTGTGAGCAGGCCTGCAATGTGGGCTGTCACGTTGATATTCGTTCCAACAAACGTCATCACAACACTAATGACGATAATCGGTAAAATAACTTGTCTCAACTGTGGAAACGCATGCTTCGTGTAATAGACAAGCGCACCAAACGCGCCGAACACGCCGAAGATCGCACCGCTTGCACCGACGTGCGTATAGGCAGCGGGTTGTACGAAGTATGTTGCGATATCACCGAATAAGCCCGCTAACATATATACTGTAATAAACCGTGCTTTCCCTGCGATTTTCTCAAGTTCCGGTCCGAAAACGAATAGCGAGAACATGTTAAATAGTAAATGCATGAAACCGCCATGCAAAAACATAGGGGTTATTAAGCGCCAATACTCTCCGTTCGCAATGAGCAAGTTGTCTCCCAAGCCGAATAAAAAGAGCTGATCGCCAATGCCGGGAATCAATGTATAGATAAATATCCCGATATTTAAGGCGAGCAAAAATGTCACGACAGGATAGGCGCGAACATATTGTGAAAAGTTTTCCGTTCTTATAAACATGGTTTCACCTCAATCTTCTGTACTGATTATACATATTATTTAACTTGAAGGGAAAGGAGTTGTTCATTTTGATTCAAGGAATTGGATTAGACATCGTGGAATTAGATCGAATAGCTCGCTTGGATGGCCGTGGTGCAAAATTCAGAGAGCGTATATTGTCTAAAAGAGAACTGCGAGTATATGAAACGTTAAGTGGCCACCGTAAATATGAATACTTGGCGGGGCGATTCGCGGCTAAAGAGGCATTCTCAAAAGCGCGTGGGACTGGAATCGGAACAGATTGCAGTTTTCTGGACATTGAAGTCATTTCAGAAGCAAGTGGCCGCCCAGTATTGTACTTTCATAGTCAACTGGTTCAAGGGTTCATTAGCATTACGCATACCCAAAGTGTAGCGGCTGCACAAGTGGTCCTAATGGAATCGTGAAGGTGTCTAAATAGAATTTAAAACAAGCTCGCATAATCGATTCATCCCTCTCATAAGATAAGCTACCCGAATTGATTGGAGAAAGGATGAAAAGAATGCGGAAAAAAATTATCTTGTTAACAGTCGTCGCCGTTATGTTAGTACTAGGAGGATGTGGTAAACCTTCTAAAGAAGATGTCATGAAGAAACTTAGCAATAAGTGGAACGAAACAAAGGGGTATGAGTTAAATGCTTCAATGGAAATCAAAACAGGTTCAGAGCCTCGGGTGTACAATGTGGAAGTATGGCATACTAAGCCAGAGTTTTACAAAGTGAATGTGACACAATCGGGGAATGAAGAGTCGCAAATGATCGTTCGTAATGAAGAAGGCGTGTTTGTTATTACGCCGTCACTCGGCAAAACATATAAATTCCAAAGTGACTGGCCGGCTCAAAACAGTCAAGGGTATCTGATCGGAACGCTTGCTGAAGATATTAAGGCGGACAAAGCAGCAGTCATGGAAGAAAAGGAAAAAGAGTATATCTTTGAAACGGCGACACGCAATAATCATAAGTCACTTTTACCAACTCAGAAAATTCATATCGATAAAAAGACTTTGTTACCAAGCAAGGTGACGATTCATGATGAAGCGGGTGAAGAAAAGATTTCCATTAAGTTCGATAAAATTGCCTTAGGTGTAGAGCATAAAGTTGCAGAGTATAAGGTAGAAATGGATAAACCGAAGGCAGACGGTGATCAAGCCGATTCTGACGGAGAAGCAAAGGAAAGCGATGGGGAAGATCAGGCTAAGGTAGATCAACAAACTTACTATCCGGTTGCTAATTTACAAGGTACGACACTGTCGGAGGAGAAGAGCGTGGAAATTGAGAACGGTCAGCGTGTTATCATGACATTCAGTGGAGATAAAGAATATGTTGTAATTCAGGAACCAGCTGAAAAGCCTTTGAATCAAATGCCTGTATCCATCGAGGGTGATCCAGTTGATCTAGGTTTCGCAGTAGCGGCATTGACGGATAAATCCATTCACTGGGAAGCGAATGGCATGGCGTTCTTTGTTGCATCCGACATGTTAAGTAAAGAAGAATTGATCACTGTAGCAAATGCGATGACAGCGACAGAATCCAAATAACAATGCCTAAATCAATTGACTAGACTATGCCTTAGGATAGATAATTATTTCATGCGACAGTCTATCCTGTAAAGAGGTGGAAGGAAATGTTTAACGAAACACAATATCGCCCAACACGAGCGGTTATTAATACAGAAGCTATTGAGCAAAATGCACAACACCTTATTTCTTATTTACCTAAAGAAACCAAGTTGATCGCGGTCGTCAAATCGGATGGATACGGTCATGGAGTAGCACAGGCTGCTTCCGCTGCATTGCAAGCGGGAGCAGACATGTTTGCCGTTGCCACCCCTGATGAAGCGATGACGCTCAGGAAAACACAACCGACCACCGATATTCTCGTGCTGGGATTTTCACCGGTATCATTTGCGGCTGTAGCGGCAAAACATCGTATTATTTTGACGGTCACAAGTGAAAATTGGGTAAAACAAGTACGGGCACAACAACCATTTGATAATAAATGTAGGATTCATGTAAAAATCGACAGTGGAATGGGTAGAATTGGAGTGCGGACTGAAGAGGAGCTAACGCGATTGGCGAAGTCTATTCAACAGTCTGATTTATCTATTGATGGTGTATTCACGCATTTTGCACGTGCAGATGAAGAAAATCGGGAACCAACACAGCGACAGTTTGAACGATTCATGCGCCTAGTGAGTTGTTTGCCTGAAAAACCGCGTCTCATTCATGCGTCAAATAGCGCGGGGATTTTGTTGTTTCCTGAATACGCACTTGACGCTGTCCGTTTTGGCATAAGCTTGTACGGTATTCCGCCGTCTCATATCGTCGCTAAGCAGTTGCCGTTTAAGCTTGAACGAGCGTTGACGATTGAAACCGAATTAACTTACGTGAAACAGATGGCGGCTGGCGAGGAGATTAGCTATGGTGGTACGTATAAAGCGGCTGAAGGTGAATGGATCGGTACATTACCAGTGGGCTATGCGGATGGGCTGAGGCGTTCGCTAAGAGGTCAGGAAGTACTGATCGATGGCAAGAGGGTACCAATTGTTGGCACCATTTGTATGGACCAATGCATGATCCGATTACCACGTGAATATCCCGAAGGTGAAAAGGTAATATTGATCGGCAAACAGGGAAACGAAGAAATAATGATAGAAGAATGGTCTGAACGCCTAAATACGATACCCTATGAAGTGGCTGTAACAATTTCTACACGAATACCTAGAGTCTATACGTAAAAAGCGTCGAAACTATCTGGCGAAATATATGACGTGACGGCCCTTCAATTCGACATACTACTGACGAAACTAGTATTTCTTGTCAAAACACTTCAAACCTTGTCTTTTCATATTCCAATATAAATGGTAAGATAGAAATGATATAGAAATAGAGGGATGGGTTTGTCGGAGGTGCTCGATTTGCGTACGGATAAAAACGATAAAAGAATACTTAGTATAGCCTCAACCAGATTGCAACAGCAAAATGAAGACGCGATCTTTCAATGGGAGCAAGTGCAAGAAGATTTCGTTTATACGACAGATGTGAAACATATCAAACATGGCGAAGCTTCATTATTACGTGAAGCCATGATTAGAGGTTATGTGGAAATGTCGCAAATCAACCTCAACATAGCGGCAGAATGTTTATATGCGGAATTTGAAGCTCAGCATACCGTAGAACGTTGCGTCAGCGGAGGATGAAAAGTTGGCAATTAAACGCGGAGACGTCTTTTTTGCAGATTTGTCACCTGTAGTCGGTTCTGAACAGGGTGGGACCAGACCGGTACTAATCATCCAAAATGATATCGGTAACCGATTCAGTCCTACAGTGATTGTGGCAGCCATTACTGCACAAATACAAAAAGCAAAATTGCCGACACATGTCGAAATTACAGCGGCACGGCATGGATTCGAGCGGGATTCAGTCATCCTGCTCGAGCAAGTCCGCACAATCGACAAGTCAAGGCTTACAGACAAAATAACACACTTAGACGATGCGTTAATGAAGCAAGTCGACGAAGCTTTACAAGTAAGCTTCGGACTTATTAAATTTTAGCATACATATACTACTAACTTTTATTGCAGATGGCGCCAGTAACTAATGGCCCCTGAAAACACTATAGCCAACCGGTTATAGTGTTTTTTTTATAGTAATTTCGAAAAAGTTGGTTAAAAACATGTAGTTTGTAGAGAAATTCGATACAATAGGGATAACTGAAGATGTAGGGAGGAACAAATAACGATGAACGAAGTCATGAAAAAAGGTATAGCCGAGAATATAGATATAATCACTACGCGCTGGGTAGAAGAAATGAAAGAGAATGCTGATGAGCGTTTTCTAGATTTAATGCCAGCAGCTGTAGTAGCTACAACTAGTAGAGAGTTTGCAGATTTGATGACATCTAATCTATCGTACCGTGAAACAGTGGACAAGGCACGATTGGATGAGTTTACGGAGAAAATCATTCATTTTGGATGGTCAATTAAGTTTATCAATCGGGCAATTGATACGTTTTCTAGCGTCGTATATGATCTATTCTATGAGAAGGGGATTTTACAGGACTCCAACTTGCGCGAAGGGGTTACTATTTTCTCAAACTGGATCAATCCGCTAAGAGAGAGCATAATTGAAGAATATGCTACGAAGTGGGAACGTACGGACAGCTTGCAGAAGATTGCATTGCAAGAACTATCGGCTTCTTTGATTCCGGTATTCGACAAGATATCTGTCATGCCGTTAGTCGGTACAATTGATACAGAGCGTGCGAAATTGATTATGGAAAATCTATTGGAAGGGGTTGTCAAGCAACGCGCTGAAGTCGTGTTACTTGATATTACAGGTGTTCCGGTAGTAGATACGATGGTTGCGCACCATATCATCCAAGCGGCAGACGCGGTTCGTCTAGTTGGTGCGAAATGTATGCTAGTTGGAATTCGTCCAGAAATCGCGCAGACTATTGTGACTCTTGGTATTAATCTTACAGACTTCTCAACGACAAGCACGTTACGCAGAGGGATGCAGAAGGCGCTTGAAATGACAGGACGGACAATTGTGGAGGAGGAAAAGTAGTATGAAGATGCGAATCCCAATTCTAAAGCTAAAAGACACGTTGATTGTATCTATTCAAGTAGAACTTGATGATCAGACCGCTTTACAATTCCAGGAAGATTTATTGAATCAATTGCATAAAACGTCTGCACGAGGCGTTGTAATTGATTTGACACCCATTGACTTTATTGATTCATTCATTGCAAAAGTGCTAGGTGATGTTATTCATATGACAAGTCTGATGGGCGCGAAAGTAGTTATCACAGGTATTCAACCATCTGTAGCCATCACGTTAATTGAATTAGGTATCCGTTTAGAGAACGTGACAACTGCATTAGATCTAGAGAATGGGCTAGAGAAATTGACTAGAGAATTGGAGGCCTGACCATGGAACACAGGTCTTCTATAGAGATCAAGACGGAGTGGGATATTGTTGCCGCTAGACAATTGGGTCGTAATGAGGCGAAAAGTACGGGCTTTGGGACAGTCGACCAAGCGAGAATAACGACTGCCATAAGTGAATTAGCAAGGAATATATATCTTTACGCAGGAAAAGGTCGAATCGAAATTGTGCCTATCACAGTAGGCAACCGGGTTGGTTTACTTATTACTGCTTCCGATGAAGGACCAGGAATTCCTGATTTGCAAAAAGTTATGACAGATGGCTATACAACTTCCGGAGGATTGGGTGCAGGAATGCCAGGAGTTAAACGATTGATGGATGATTTTCGTATAGAAACAGAAGTGGGCGTAGGTACCACTATTACAGCGACGAAATGGTTGCACTAGGAGTTGAAGGGTATTGCCACAAGAGGCGGGTAAGCAGTATAAGCAAATGCTGGAGAATTATCTGCACTCCAAAGGAGAAGAAGATCTCTATTTGGGACAGCAATTCAGCCGCAGCTTCATAGAAAAAAGTATTGCGCCGGAAGACGTCATTAGTATTCATAAAAATTCTATTGAAGAATTAATTAAAGATTTGCCGGCCGATGTCAGCGTGTCGTTCGATTTTTTAATTGAAATGATGATTCATTATGGACTGGCGCTTAAAGAGCATCAGAGTTTGATCCGCAAACAAGAAGCCATTCAAACAGAGATGGATATTGCTGTTAGAGTACAAAACACTTTGTTGCAAACGTCAACTCCTGTGTTGGAGGGTCTCGATATAGGTTGGATTTCCAGACCGTCGAAGCAAATGAATGGAGATTATGTGTATTTTCTAAAGGAAACAGAACAAGAAGTTTGCTTGGCTGTAGCTGACATAATCGGAAAAGGCATGTCAGCAGCTATGCATATGTCTATGGTGAAGTTTGGTATGGATAGTCTGCGATATGAGAAAAGAAATCCTTTTGAAGTGTTGAGCTTTATTAATAAAATGGTGGAACAAAGCATTGCTGATTCTATGTTTATTTCCATGTTTTATGGAAAATACGATACCAAAAATTCGGTATTTCGCTATTCTTCGGCAGGCCATGAGCCGGCTCTATTTTATCGTGCGGCAGAAGATTCGTACAGTTTGCTTGAAAGTAAAGGTCTGTTACTTGGTGTTCAAGAAGAAGCGGTGTATGAAGAACGAACTGTGCGTCTTGATGATAATGATTTCGTCGCTATTATGACGGATGGTGTAACGGAAACTAGAACCGATAAAGGTTTCATTGAGATGGATGTTATAGAAAATTTATTGCGCGAAGTGCGTTCAGAAAGTGCACAAGCAATGGTTGACTATTTATTTAGTGAGCTTTCTAAAATGCAAAACTATGAATTGCATGATGATTTCACACTTGTAATTTTGAAGAAAACAAAATAAATGTTTAAGAAATTAGAGAATGGGTATAAAACAATGAGTGTGTAGCAAGTAGGATTACGCTGTGCATTCAGAGAAAATAGAGAAAACGATCGGGGTGGCGAAATGAATTTACAAGTTGAGCAAGTTGATAAAGATCTCGTGCATAATTTTAAAATTATCGGAGAGATCGATATATATACAGCGCCAAAATTAAAAGAGTATTTGGCTACTTTAGAGTTAGTGGAAGGAATCGAAGTAGAATTGGATTTGTCTGAAGTGAATTATATGGACAGTACAGGCTTAGGCGTATTTGTCGGATACTATAAAGAAGTAAAAGCGTGTAATGGAAAGTTAGTCATCAAAGGACTAAACCGACGCCTTTATCGATTGTTCGAAATTACGGGCCTCAGTGAGATTATGGAGATAGAACAATCTAAAGGTGGCGAAGACAATGCAAGCGTTTGATTACATCGAAATAAAAGTTCCGGCAAAAGCTCAGTACGTAGGTGTAGCTCGTTTAGCTATATCAGGTCTTGCGAGTCGTATTGGATTTACATATGATGAGATTGAAGACTTGAAGATCGCTGCAAGTGAAGCGGTGACGAATGCTGTGCAACACGCATACAATGATGAAAAAACGGGTGAAGTAATCCTAGGGTGTGCCCTTTATAAAGATCGTCTAGAAATTGTTGTGACGGACCATGGTCAAAGCTTTGATTTTGAAGAAACAAAGAAAAAAGTCGGTCCTTATCAAGACTGGAATGAAGAATCACCTCTTAGAGAAGGTGGATTGGGACTTTACTTGATGGAAACTTTAATGGATGAAGTCAAAGTTGACCATGGGGAGGGTGTCATTGTTTTCATGACCAAATATTTGGGCAGAGAGCGGGGAGAGGATCATGTCAAATCAACAGTCTTCTCGTGACAATGAGACAAAAGAGCAAGTCATTAAATGGATACATGAATACCAGGAGAATAATGACGACTATGCGCAGACGCAACTAGTCCTACATTATGAGCGACTGGTACACTCAATCGCGCGCAAATACTCGCGTGGACAATCGCATCATGAAGACATTGTCCAGGCGGGAATGCTAGGACTATTAGGCGCAATACGAAGATATGATCCCGAACAGGGACGGAATTTCGAGGCGTTTGCTGTACCGACAATTATCGGGGAAATCAAACGTTTCCTTCGTGATAAAACATGGGCTGTTCATGTTCCGCGAAGAATCAAGGAGTTAGGGCCGAAAATCAAAGCGGCGGTTGAAACGTTAACGACTGAATTTCAGCGATCGCCAATGGTCTATGAAATAGCGGAATACCTAGGTACTGATGAGGAATTAGTGCTTGAGGCGATGGAGATGGGCAGAAGCTATCAAGCGCTATCAATTGACCATACATTAGACGCGGATTCAGAAGGTGGAACCATTACACTGCTTGATATTATTGGTGAGACGGATGACGGTTTTGAAAAAACAGATCAGCGTATGCTGGTTTTGAATGCACTGAACGTTTTAACTGAGCGTGAACGTCAGATTATCCAGTATACATATATCGATCAGATGAGTCAGAAAGAAGCCGGAGAATTACTTGATATTTCTCAAATGCATGTTTCGAGACTGCAACGGAAAGCAATTAAGAAGTTGCAAGAAGTAATCCTAACGAGTGGTGGTGCAAATTAGTGGAAACTTTTGAGAATGACTATGTAGAGGCATATATATTCCAACAGTCCAAAAAAGGTAATAAAGATTCTGGGGATGCATACTACATTCATTCAGAAGAAGATTATTTCATTTGTGCTATTGCAGACGGCTTAGGCAGTGGAACAGAAGCGAAAGAATCTGCTGAAATAATTCCACAAGTCTTAAAGTTGTATCACCATGAATCACCTGACGATTTGTTACTGCGTTGTAATAAACAGATGTTACATAAACGTGGCGCGGCAGTAGGGATTGTAAAAGTGTATTTTGAACAACAAACTTTGGAATATAGTTGTGTCGGTAACATTCGAATCTATATCCTACAATCAAATGGTCAGATGATTTATCCTTTACCAGTAATGGGTTATCTATCCGGACGACCACAATCGCCCCGTACGCAAAGGTATCCTTATAACAAGAATGACCGGTTCTTCCTCCATTCTGATGGCGTAAACTTGCGAAGTCCTAAAAAGTACTTGCAAGAAAACTCCACTTCTTATCAATTATATAAAAAGGTTGAACGTACAATTGAAGATAATGATGATGCGACATTCATCGCAGCAAGCCTGCTTCATTAAGTTGAAGCGGCTTTTTTGTGTTTGAAAATAAAATAGTTGCAGAAGGAAACTGCGTTAGAAACATGCTATTATATGGAAAGAAGAGAGGGTGGTTGAATTGTCAAAAGATCTTATGGAAGCAACAGCAAGCCGCGCAGGAATCAGTAAACGCCAAACGGCAAGTGTCATCGCTCTGTTGGAAGAAGGCAACACTGTACCTTTTATTGCGCGTTATCGAAAAGAAGCAACAGGTTCACTTGATGAAGTGCAGATCAAGGAAATTGAAGACGCCTATCATTATATCAAGTCGCTTGAACAGCGAAAAGAAGAAGTTCTGCGTTTAATCGATGAACAAGGGAAGTTGGATGATACGTTAAAGGCAGATATTGAGCGTGCAACGGTATTGCAACGAATCGAAGACTTGTACCGCCCTTATAAACAAAAACGACGTACGAAAGCGATGATTGCGATTGAAAACGGCTTGGAACCTCTTGCTGACCAATTAATACAGCAGTCATCTGTGAATATTGAGACTACAGCACAAGCCTATATCAATCATGAAAAAGAAATTCTTACAATAGAAGATGCGTTAGAAGGCGCTAAGTTCATCATTGCGGAAAGAGTATCGGAAGACGCGACGATGCGTGAAAAGATTCGTAAAATCACATGGGCATCTGGGAAACTGACTGCTACCCTGAAAAAGGATGCGGAAGATGAACGGAAAATTTTTGAAAATTACTATGAATATGAAGAGCCACTCAGTAAAATCGTGCCTCACCGCGTTTTAGCTATTAATCGAGGAGAAAAAGAGAATGTGCTACGTGTGGGGGTTGGTTTCCCGGCTGATCGCATCATTGGGGATCTCGAGCGTACGTATCTAAAGCGACATCCTTCTTCATCTGCGGTATATATAAGAGAAGCGTTAGAGGATTCTTTCAAACGATTAATTGCCCCTTCAATAGAGAGAGAAGTACGAACGACGTTAACTGAAAAAGCGGAAACGCAGGCAATTCACGTGTTTTCGGAAAATCTTCGGAGCCTTCTATTACAGCCGCCGTTAAAAGGTAGAACAGTACTAGGCGTAGATCCGGCGTTCAGAACAGGATGTAAACTTGCGGTAGTAGACGAAACGGGAAAGCTTCAGGATATTTCTGTCATCTATCCTCACCCACCGAAGCCGCAGAAAGAAGCATCAAAAAAAGTAATACTCGATTTATTGAAGAAATATCCGATATCTATTATTGCGATTGGTAACGGAACTGCATCACGCGAGACAGAAAAGTTTATCGTCGATCTAATCAAAGAAGTGGACGAGCCGGTTTCCTATGTAATTGTCAATGAAGCAGGAGCGAGCGTATATTCAGCATCCGCAAAAGCGCGTGAAGAGTTTCCAGACCTGCAAGTAGAGCAAAGAAGTGCGGTATCCATTGCGCGAAGATTGCAAGATCCATTGTCTGAGCTAGTGAAAATCGATCCCGAATCTATTGGTGTGGGGCAATACCAACATGACGTAGCGAAAAAGAATTTGACAGAATCACTTTCATTTGTTGTGGAAACAGCGGTGAACCGAGTGGGGGTGAATGTTAATACTGCTTCATCTTCGCTATTACAGTACGTTTCAGGTCTATCAAAAGCCGTGGCGGAGAACATTGTCAAGGCTAGAGAAGATGCAGGAAAGTTCACAAAACGTACAGAGTTGAAAAAAGTACCGAGGCTCGGTGCGAAAACGTATGAACAGGCAATTGGCTTCTTACGCATACCGGAATCGAAAGAGCGCTTTGACTCGACAGGAATTCATCCAGAGAGTTATAAAGTGGCAGAAGCAGTATTGAAAGAGTTGCAACTTGACAAGTCCCAGCTTGGTACAGAAGAAGCGACGATTGCTCTTGAACACGTGGATATCACGACACTTGCTGCGCAGTTAGACGTGGGAGAGATCACATTGCAAGATATTATCCAAACATTACAGCGGCCAAATCGTGACCCGCGTGACGATTATCCGCAACCTTTATTGAAAGCGGATGTACTCGATATTAAAGATGTACATGAAGGAATGGAAATGCAGGGAACAGTGCGCAACGTAGTGGATTTCGGTGCATTTATAGACATAGGTGTTTCGGAAGATGGATTAGTTCACATATCCAAAATGAAAAATGGCTATGTCAAGCATCCTTTAGATGTAGTGGCATCCGGTGATATTGTTACAGTATGGATTGATTCTGTTGATCGTCAGAAAGGGCGTATCGCATTATCCATGCTTCCCCTTAAGAAATAAAGGAGAGAATCAGCATGTCAGAAGAATATTTACAGCAGCTGGTTGAGCAGATTTCATTGGAAATTTTCCATAAGCCGTTTGTCCATCAAGCGATTTTTAATAGTAGACTGCGGACGACGGGTGGTCGCTACAAGTTAAGTAATCATTATATAGAGATTAATCCGTTAGTGATTAAGCTTCATGATGAAGAAGAATTAATCGGGATCATTAAACATGAACTTTGCCATTATCACCTTCATATAGAAGGAAAGGGATATAAACACGGAGATTCGGATTTTAAAAAGCTGCTAAAAGAAACGAATTCACCCCGTCATTGCAAGCCACTTACGGAACGCCGAGCGAAAAGTACAATAATCCATTTATATCGTTGTACAGCTTGCGGATTGGATTATCCTAGACGTAGAAGAATGAATTGTGCGAAGTATCGCTGTGGAAAATGTGCAGGGGAGATTTCAAAAGTGAAGTGAAGATATAAAAGGCATTCAATCTTAGCGATTGGATGCCTTTTAAATAATGGGACAAACAGAAGTGAAAGAAGACTTTGCGGCTTGAGATTTTTTAATTGAAAAGGTTGTCATATCAACGATTCAAAGCGCATTGAAAAGTTATTTAAAAAAGATTGCTTAAAAAGGTTGACGAACGGCAAGACCCTGTCTATAATAGTAAAAGTCGACTAAGATAAGCGCAACAAACGGTTTGCTTGCTGAAGCGTCAATATAACTTAGGCCCCTTGGTCAAGCGGTTAAGACACCGCCCTTTCACGGCGGTATCACGGGTTCGAATCCCGTAGGGGTCACTTTTAATAAAACAAACAAATCCCTGAAGATTTGATAGTAGGTTATCATTGATGGGGTATAGCCAAGCGGTAAGGCAACGGACTTTGACTCCGTCACTCGTTGGTTCGAATCCAGCTACCCCAGCCATTTTTACTGCGTACTACACGCGTTAAAGAGATCAAAGGTATTTGGAATGATTTGTTCCTTTCATTTTAATATGAGCCGTTAGCTCAGTCGGTAGAGCATCTGACTTTTAATCAGAGGGTCACAGGTTCGAATCCTGTACGGCTCACCATTCAATTTAAAAAAGTTTAAAAAGTTTTTAAGAAAGCTCTTGACTTATTAAACTGAAGGTGTATACTAGTAATTGTCGCTAAAACAAAGCGGTAGTGGCGGAACGGCAGACGCGCTAGGTTGAGGGCCTAGTGGGGGTTAACCCCGTGGAGGTTCAAATCCTCTTTACCGCACCAAACATTCTCACCATTACAATTCAATTACAAATTATATGCGGGTATAGTTTAGTGGTAAAACCTCAGCCTTCCAAGCTGATGATGGGAGTTCGATTCTCCCTACCCGCTCCATTATTTTAAAAACAAATGAACCTTGAAAACTGAACAGCAAAACGTTAACGAAATACAGTTTGTGCACCTAACGGTGACACAAACAAAATGAGTATCTTAATTGATGCCAGCAAATGAAACTCGAGCTAATCGAATTTTCATTTTACTGACTGACAAGATGTAGTGAAGTACTAGGAGATGAAGGAGAGAAGGAGGGAGCGTACT